>JBDKJW010000168.1:0-5851 GCA_039796395.1 Bacteroidota bacterium | reverse complement strand
AGAACCCGTGAAAATGAAGGGTTTGCATTTGCGTGAAGATTTAGTATACGGACAAAAAATTTCATCCCTTCAAATAACGGTGAGTAATAAAGGTGAAGCTGTATTTAGAAAAAAGATTACCACTGTTGGTAATAATAGGATCATCATTTTTCCAGAACCTGTTGATGCATCTGAAGTGTCGATTGTAGTGCTAGAAAGTAAAGGATTGCCAGTGATAAAGGAGGTGAGGGGATTTTAGGTGTAAGGGGAAAGGAGGAGGGTGAAAGGGAAGAGGTTATAGGAAATAGTTTATTTCGTTTTACCCTATACCCTCACTTCACTACAAACGTAACTCCCTCTAACGCCAATTTTGTATTTGGAAACACTTCACAGGCTTCTGCTAAAAATGTATCGAGATGCTCATATTTGCTGCTGAAATGACCAATCAACAATTGCGCTACACCGAATGATAACGAGCTGCAGCTCGTTCTTCTAAATCTTGCAAATAAGTAGTTTCATGATATAGTACGGTAACGCCTTTTGTTTTTTCGGCAATCAAAGGGTCATAAATAGTGTCTGCACAAAAAGCATAACTCACTGGCTTGGTGCCTTCTACCGTAACCAACTCATTAGGGATAATCTGGCCAGATTTATCGGTATAGTCTTCCCCATTTTTTAAGGCGTTATAGAATGCGGCGGGTATAGCAGCCGCAACGGCCTTTTCTTTATCAATTTTTCGTGACGATTTTTTTTCTCGAATAATAAAACCCCAACAGGGTATACGATGTTGGGTGGTGAATGCTTCAACGCTAAATTTTGCTTGATCACAGATGATTCCTTCTTTTTCTAAAGGATAAAATACTAGCTCAAAAGGTAATTTCGTAGCTGCCACAGCTAATTGTAGATCAATGATTTCTTTTAGCGGCGCTGGGGCATGAACAAATAAAGGATTTTCTCTTCCTAAAAGTCCCATACTAGTAATCAAGCCTATCAATCCGAAATAATGATCCCCATGTAAATGCGAAATAAAAATATGATTGAGTTTGCCTCTTTTTACCTTGTATTTGGCTAATTGCATCTGAGTACCTTCGCCACAATCAATCAATAATACCTGATCGCCCAAAGTAATAACTTGGGAAGTTGGGTGCCTTTCATAAGCAGGAAGGGCAGAATTATTGCCTAAAATGGTTATGCCAAACATGTGATTGGTTCAGTATTCTGTTAGACAAATAACAAATTTTTATGCTGCATTAAGCATTGAAAATCTATCTTTATCAAGATCTAAACGGGAAAACTTTGGGGTATAGTACATATTTCAAAAAAAACTAAAGAACAGCCTTTATTATTTGCCGTAAAATCGTACCTTTGCCCCCGATAAAAAAGAAAGAGTCTAATTCGGAGTCTATTAAAAAAATTGAGATGTCGCATTTAACAATTGAAAAAAAAGCCAGCATTTTTGCTGAATTCGGTGGAAAAGCCACCAACACAGGTTCTATTGAAGGTCAGATTGCGCTACTTACTGAGCGTATTTCTCACATTTCTAAACACCTACAACAGAATAAAAAAGATTTTTCAACCCACCGTGGTTTAATGCAAATGGTTGGTCAGCGTAAGCGCTTACTTGCTTATATGCAGCGTCATAACCTTACTGGTTACCGCGCTTTGATCGAAAAACTAGGTCTGAGAAAATAATTTTTTCAGATGAATTTATAAACCATTCCCAACTTACCAATTGTGTAGTTGGGAATAGTTGTTTAATCCCATTATAACATGTTACAACAACCTATAAGTGTTAGCTTCAATGTAAATGCTAACCAACAAATTACCCTTGGTACTGGTAAATTAGCCCGTCAGGCCGATGGTGCCGTTACCGTACAACAGGGCAACTGCGTGATCATGGCTACCGTAGTAGCGAACAAAGATCCAAAAGACGGACAAGATTTTTTCCCTCTCAGTGTAGATTATCAAGAGAAATTTGCATCTGCAGGTCGTATCCCTGGTTCTTTCTTCAAGCGTGAAGCGCGTTTAAATGATTATGAGATTTTAACCAGCCGTTTGATTGATCGTGCTTTACGTCCGCTTTTCCCAGAAGATTACTTATGTGATGTACAAGTGCTAATTAGCTTGGTATCAAGCGACGAGGAAATATTACCCGATTCATTAGCCTGCTTAGCAGCTTCTGCCGCATTAGCCGTATCAGATATTCCTATTAAAGAAATTATAAGTGAAGTACGTATTGCACGTATAAACGGAGAATTCATTATCAACCCAACGCGTAGCCAATTAAAAGGTGCTGAATTTGAATTCATCATCGCCGCTACCGAAAAGAATTTGATGATGGTAGAGGGGGAAGCCAAAGAATGTTCAGAAGCAGATTTAGTAAAAGCCTTAGAAATTGCACACGATGCTATTCGTGTTCAAATTAAAGCCCAGGCGGAATTGCGTGCTAAAGCAGGCGTTACCACTAAGCGAGATTATAAGAAGCCAGAACAGAATGAGGAAGTAAAAGCGAAAGTATACGCGTTTGCAAAAGATCGCGTGTACGAAATTTCTCGCAAAGGTTCTGCTAAGAATGAACGTAGTGATGCATACAGTGCATTGAAAGACGAAACAATTGCTAGTTTGGGTACAGAAATCACAGACCTGGAAAAGAAATTAGCCAAAAAATATTACGAAGATTTGAAGTGGGAAGTAGTACGTAATATGATGTTAGAAGATCGTATTCGTTTGGATGGTAGAAAGTTGGATGAGGTTCGCGCCCTTGCTATGGAAACAGAACCATTGCCAACACCGCATGGCTCTGCTTTATTTACACGTGGCGAAACACAATCTTTAACAACGGTTACTTTTGGTACAAAGCTCGATGAGTTATTGGCAGAAACAGCGGCAAAATCTGAATACAGCAAATTTATTTTGCATTATAATTTTCCACCTTTCTCAACAGGTGAAGTAAAAATGATGCGTGGTGTAGGTAGAAGAGAAGTTGGTCATGGTAACCTAGCCATGCGCAGCTTAAAACAAATGATGCCAGGTAGTGAATATGCATATACTGTGCGTGTAGTGAGTGATATTTTAGAAAGTAATGGTTCATCTTCCATGGCAACGGTTTGTGCAGGCTCATTAGCGTTAATGGATGCGGGTGTTCCAGTTCCAAAACACGTAAGTGGGGTTGCTATGGGATTAATTACGCGTGAAGATGGTAAGTACGCAATTTTAACAGATATCTTAGGTGATGAAGATCATTTAGGAGATATGGACTTCAAAGTAACCGGAACGCGTGATGGTATTTGTGGTGTTCAGATGGATATTAAAGTAGATGGTTTAAGTATGGATGTAATGCGTGAAGCCTTAGAGCAAGCACGTAAAGGACGGTTACATATTCTTGATGCAATGTATGCGTGTATTCCAGCTCACCGTTCGGAAGTAAAACCACACGCGCCTAGAATGATTAAGTTGATCATTGATAAAGAATTTATTGGTGCAGTAATTGGGCCAGGTGGAAAAATTATTCAAGAAATTCAAAGAGAAACAGGCGCTACAGTTAATATTGAGGAAGTAGGTAATACAGGTGAAGTAAGCATCTTCTCTGCGTCTAAAGAAAGTTTAGATAAAGCAGTTGCATGGGTGCGTGGTATTACGGCTACACCAGAAGTAGGAGAAGTGTATGAAGGACCAGTTAAAGGCATTAAAGAATTTGGTGCTTTCGTAGAATTTATGCCAGGTAAGCAAGGATTATTACATATCAGTGAAATAAGCTGGAAGCGTTTAGAATCGATGGATGGCTTATTTAAAGAAGGGGATATGGTAAAAGTGAAATTGGTTGGTTTAGATCCTAAAACAGGTAAATTTAAATTGAGCAGAAAAGTATTGATGCCAAAACCTGAGATGAAGCCAAGAGAATCACAAGACGAGAATCCAGAGAAATTATAATTTTGAATGAAAATCCCCCGCCTTGGCGGGGGATTTTTTTTATCGAATAAATACTTTTCATTGTTCAGTGGAAAAATATTAAATTGAATAAATTTTTTTATAAAATAGTTTTAATGATCCGAACTATTTAAGTGATTAATAAACCAACGATTGTATGAGAAAAAATAACCTGTTTGCGCTAAGTATTGCTTTTCTAACTTTAAGCTGTAATACACAATCTAATAATAATAAAGATCTAAGTAATAATGCAACAGTTTATGTTGGTGGAGATATAATTACAATGGAAGGTAACACACCTAACTATGTGGAAGCTTTAGTAGAAAAAGACGGAAAAATTGAGTTTGTTGGAACAAAAGATGAGGCATTAAAAATAGCGGGTGATAATGCGAACAAGATAGATTTAGCTGGCAAAACATTGTTGCCGGGCTTTGTTGATGGCCATGCTCACTTCCACGGTTTTGGCGCCCAGGCCGTTGTTGCTAATTTACTTGCTGAACCCGATGGTACTACAAATGATATCCCCGCACTAATTAAAGCTTTAAAAGATTGGCATGAAAAAAATGGAACTACTAAAACACAGGGCTGGATACTTGGATTGGGTTTTGATGATGTTATTTTAAAGGAGAATAGATTTCCTACCAAACAAGACCTAGACTTGGTTTCAAAAGACATACCCGTAATGGCCATCCATATTTCCGGACATTTTTGTGCAGTAAATACAAAAGGATTAGAAGTACTAAAAATTACGGCTGCTTCAAAAAATCCAGAAGGGGGTATAATCAGACGAGAAAATGATGGAAAAACACCTAATGGTGTACTTGAAGAAATGGCAGCGATACCTTATTTCTTCCCTTTAGTTAGTCCAACAGACCCAGCTATAGCAGATTATTATATGGATAAGGGTCAAGAAATGGCGTTGAGTTATGGATACACAACGGCTCAAGAAGGAAGGGCCATGACAAATCACGAACAACTTGCTGATTATGCTAAACGAGGAAAATTAAAAATTGATGTACCATCTTATATCGATTATGCTTTCATGAAATATATGGGAAGTGAATGGAATTCACCCAACTATAAAAACCATTATCGAATTGCCGGATTGAAGCTTACACTGGATGGCTCAGCTCCCGGTAGAACAGCTTGGAGAACAATTCCATATTTAATTCCGCCTGAGGGTCAAAAGCCCGGATTTAAAGGTTATCCAGCTATTCCAGATAATAAAAATGTTAGAAATATTGTAGACTCAGCTTTTGCAAATAATTGGCAATTGCTTGCCCATTGTAATGCAGATGCAGCGGCAGATCAATTATTTGATGCCGTTTCAGTAGCTAGTCAAAAATATGGTAATACAAATAGAAGAACTGTTTTGATACACGGACAACTTATAAGAATGGATCAGTTAGACAGTTTAAAGAAATATGATTTAGTGGCCTCATTATTTCCGATGCATACCTATTATTGGGGCGATTGGTATGATAAAATAATTGGCCCAAAACTTACACAACAAATTAGTCCTATCAAATCTGCTTTGAATAAAGGGCTTCATGTAACAAGTCATACCGACGCACCAGTTGCCTTCCCCAATTTAATGATGATTTTATGGACTACGGTTAATCGCGTAAGTAGATCTGGTAAAGTTATTGGAGAGAATGAAAAGTTAACTGTTTATGAAGCCATGAAATCAATTACGATTTGGGGGGCTTGGCAACATTTTGAAGAGAGTACAAAGGGTAGCTTACTAAAAGGAAAATTAGCTGATTTGGTAGTATTAGATCAAAATCCGTTGAAGATAGAACCCATGAAATTAAAAGATATAAAAGTTGTACAAACCATTAAAGAGGGTAAATTACTCTACACAAAGTTACCGTAAGCTGGCTTAATACTATGCCCCAATTATGAGTGTAGTAGGAAATTTTAATTGTATCATATGCATAAGATA
>JBDKJW010000167.1:0-5710 GCA_039796395.1 Bacteroidota bacterium | reverse complement strand
ACAGAATCAAATAGGGGTGTATTGAAATAATTTTTCGCATTCCATGTGTCTGCGTTGAAACTATAAATGCCGTTTCTATTGAATAAATAATTCCATGAGATATTTACACTCCCTGCAGCAGCATAAATAGTATCATTTACAAAACTAAACTCGCCGCTGGCTGTAGCGGGTGGACCATTAGGAATAAATCGCTCAATCGTATTTGTGTGTTTTGAAAGCCCCCCAAAAAAATCGGCTACCCAATAACTATTACCATCCTGTAAGCTAGCCCTTGGTTCCGATAAGATACCTGCTCGGGATATCGTTTTTGTTATAATACCATTACTATTTAATATAATTACCCTTGCATTGCCGTTACTATTTTTTTGAGATAGGTGGATGGTGTTTGGGTAAAAATTTGACTGGGTAATAAACCAATTGGGCTCTGTATATAGCGTTTGCCAAGTAGTATTGTTGAGAAATAAAATTGAATCATTCTTTTGCACATATACTTGGTTGTTGCAAATTCCAATATTAGTGATAGTACCAGTTCCCAATCCATTTATGCCACTTAGGTTTTGCCAATTTCTATAATCAACTAAATCTGTGTTATTGGCTTGTGCAAACTTTAATCCTTCAGCAGTGGCAGCATAAAAATGATTATTAAAAAAACTAACTGCAAAAACAGGAATTTGGTTACCACTATTCCCCATTATCCAAGTTTCTTTAATTTCTTTACGGGAGAGATTTACAACTAGTACACCCAAACCAGCAGAAAGGTAGGCAAACCCATCTTTAACAAAACAATGGTTGTATTTTTTGTTACCTATAAAAGTAGATTTTAGTACATCGGGAATATTAGTAGTATTATAGCCTTTTAGTAGATCAATATTACCATTTTGGTAACCGATAATCAGTTGTTGACCAATGCTATCCCAGCCTATCGTAGCTATATGAGTATCTGAAAGATGCGTTACTTTATTGTATCTAGCAAGGTCATTTTTTTCATCAATGGAAAAAATACTGTGTAAAGTAGATGCATAAATTTTATCTCCTTTAATTACTTGAAATGTATTTTGGTAATTAAGATGATCACGCCACTGGCCAATAGGAATACCCTGGCCAATCATAAATTGTGGAAGTAAAACTAATAGTAGATGTATACAATAATAGTATTTAGTAGGCATGATTAAAGTTAATCATTCATTACTACTATACGTTTGCAATGCCATGTTTAATGGCAAAAACCACTAATCCAACACGGGATTTAATATCTAACTTTTTTAGTAAATTGTCTCTATAATTATCAATACTTCGTAACCCTAGGTTCATTTCTTCGGCTATTTGCTTGTAACTTTTGTCTTCGCAAAGTGCCCTTAAGAAAATAGTTTCATTTTCGGTAATGCTCATTAGTAATGAGGCCTGCCGATTGAATTCATCTTCGTTAGTTACATAGCTTATGAGCTTGTTTTTTACAAGCTCGTTTACGTAAAAATTATTATTCCTTAAGCAGTCGAGTGCTTGTTTTAAAAATGGCGGCTTACTATCTTTTAGGATATAACCCTTTACCCCATTTTTGAGCATTCGAATAATGGCTAAATCATTACTTAACATGCTTAATACCAATATTTTTATTTTCGGGGCATGTTCTTTGATCCAGGCTGCTGTTTCATAGCCATCCATAATAGGCATCGTAATATCGAGTATTACAATTTCAGGTGGTTTCTTCTGATTAAGTTTATCAATGAATTCTTTTCCATTTGAAGCTTCGAGCACAACTTCGTAATCGGATAAGGAGTTTACGATAACTGCTAATCCAGCTCTAAGTAATTCATGGTCATCTACTAATGCAACGGTTGTCATTCTTTATTTGAATTCAATGTCAATGTGTTGTTAGAACAACGGTAGTGCCGTTGCCATACAAACTAAGTATATCTACAGTGGTATCAATCAATTTTCCTCGCTCAAAGATATTATTCAGTCCAATACCTTGTTGATCTTTTTTTATGGAGTTAGGATTAAAGCCTTTACCATTGTCTGAAACAGTAATTTTTAAATTTTTTCCATCCATTTTTATGGATACCGAAATTTGTGTTGCAGCTGCATGCTTTAGAATATTGTTAATAATTTCTTGAATCATCCGAAAAAGGATAATATCTTTTTCAAAAAGCAATGCGTCTGTTTCATCAGATAAATCGTAGTCGAAATTAGTTTGATAAATACCTGTTTTATCAATAGTGTCTAATAGCTGTTGGATTGATTCAATCAAGCCAATTTGGTGAAAGTTATTAGTCTTTAAGTTATGGCTTATGCTTCTGAGGTCTATACTGGCCTTTTCAACCAGGTTTTCAATTTCTTCTTTTTCGAGCATTACATTTTCTGGCGTTAATCGAAGAATATTCAACCTTGCAAGGGTAAGGATTTGACGAATATTATCATGTATTTCCGAAGCTATATACGAAAGTGTTTGTTCTTGAATTTCTATTTGGGTATTCAATAATGTTTTATCGAATTTGAACCTCATTTCTTCCTTTTCTCGTTGATTATTTCTTTGTCGGCGTAGAAATAGGAATAGCAATACAAGGGAAAAAACGCCTAGTAGTACAAAGAAAACCGAAGCAACTATGATTGTAATGAGTATGTCTTGCTGTTGTTCCGGCATAATATGAAGGCAAAGATAAATGCAGAATACAATACTACGTTTAAACTTTGATTGATTATGCCATAAATCCTTTTACCTTCTTCTTGCATATCGAAGCTACGGAGATATTCAAATAGGGCATTGATGATTACAGAGCCTAAATAAAACAAAAGTAAGCCCGTGCAAACCCAAAAAAATGGTTGCTCGGTGAGTTTATTCTCGAGTTGTTCTGGTAGTACAGATTCATAAAAAAATAGGCAACAAAATACAACAATAAAAAAAGACCCTAATAGAAAAGTATAGGTATGAAAATGGTTAGTGCCCTGAATTAACGATAGGTTGATTGTGACTGCCAAAATATACAATGGGATAAAAAAAAGGGCTATTTTTTTAAAGACTTTTTGCCTAAAGTGTCGATAAAAAAGAAAGGCATAAAACAAAAACTCAATACTTGTAAAAACATTATACATCATGTAGTTTCGTAAGCCTTTTTGAATATACCAAAAGCCTATCAGCTCTACAATTAAGGTAAGTAGAAGGAACGGTAAGAAATACTTTAGGTTTGATGACCGAAGTGCTCTGTATAGTATTAAACAAACTAAAAAACTGCTGGTCTCAGTCAGCAGGTACAATTTTGTTAAAAACATAGTAATACTTAACTAATGCTAATTCTATGGCCAGATATTCCCATGATTAAAATAATTAGAACCTGTTCCAGTTCCATCATCTACCACTTCTTGGCTTTTAATATTCCCAGATTGCTTGGGGTTATTATTTTTACCGAAGAAGAATACAGTAATTCTGCCTATATCTTTTTTATTTACAGCTGTTTTTTCATCATAAACGCCAAAACTCACATATACACTATCTGATTTGTATTTGTTTTTTAACTGCTTTACATAGTTGCCCAAATCTTTAACAGAAAAAGCAATATGTTCAGTTCCATTTGAGGATGCAAATTTTTTGTTGAAATTATCTTGCATACGTTCTGCCGCATCTTTAGAAATAAGTCCGCTAATGGGCTCAGTGCCAAAGGCATTTCCTTGAATGAGCATTTCTTCATCTTCAGTATTACCCTGGAGTTTTGCTGTTTCATTCTCGTCTTTCGAGCAAGCAGTTAAAAGCAATATGGCAAATAGTGCTGCCAATAAGCTTTTGTTTGTAATTGTTTTTTTCATAGATAATAAGTTTAAGTGTTCAATTGCCTTGTTTTGGAGCAATTTAGGGTATATCTCCCTTCTTTCTAATTATTTCTTACTACATGTAATAAATAATTATGTGTAAAATTATGAATTATAAAGCATTAAAATTAGCACTACAAAAAAATACGTGAAAAAACGGTAAAATTATCGTTAAAAAACATGAAATATATGGGTGGTTTAACTGCCATAAAAATAGAATAATGAAGATAACTTTACGTTTATATAATCGTACTGCTACGATTAGTTTAAACCCAATCTCCTATGCAGTTACCAATTCTTCCATTGCATGACTTGGAAATCCAATCATGTTTTTTGGAAGAATTTTTTTTTGATGCATATCAGCCTCATTTTGTGTACAGTTTCAAAGATGATGTTTTTCTATATTATAATAAGGCGTTTAGCGCATTGGTTCGATATGTATATGGTGATAACCCAACAATAGGATTGAATTTTTTTTATACAGTTATACATAAAGATGATTTAAAATCTGTGCAAACTGTATTTAAAAAATCACAAGTAATTCAAGAAGGTAAAGCTTCATTGAATATTAGAATAAATGTAAAATATGATGAAGAGCAAGTATTTCATTTACATACAAAACATAAACAACTCAAAGATGGTAATCATATCCTATTAGGCACTTTACAAAATATTTCAGATAAGATACGCTATGAACAACTTCAGCAGAAAAGTGATAATACTTTTAGGGAACTCTCATTTATTACTTCACATGAATTAAGACATGAATATGCCAAAATTCAATCTATCATACAAATCTTAGATAAGGATATTGTATCAGAAATTGAAAAAAAAGAATTGATTGAGGGCGCGCGCGACTCAATTCAAATTATTAATAATACTATTTTTAAGATCAATCATAAACTTTCTTTCAATCAACGCGATCCCTTTTTTGCACAAACGAACCAAAATAAAATTATAAGTAGGGTAATACTTGTTGATGATGATCAGCTAACAAATATTATTAATAAGCGCGTTATTAAAAATGCGGCTCCGTTGGTAGAGGTAGAAATTTTTTCAAATACCGAAGAAGCCCTAAAACACTTAGCGGTAACAGATACGCAAGGAGATTTACTTATATTATTAGATGTTAATTTTCCTTTAGGAAGTGGGTGGGATTTCCTAGATAAGTATGAACTTTTTTCTATTCAATCGCGAGTTATTGTACTCTCTTCCTCTATTGATACTCGTGATAGAGCGCGAGCTAGTAATTATGCGTCGGTCTCCGACTATTTAACAAAACCCCTTTCTATGGAAAGAATTAAATCATTATTGGTTATCTGATTGTTTAGCAATCGTATTGCGAATGCTAATATGATTGGCCATCCAAATTAGCAGTAGTAATATACCAGCTGTAATAATTGTATATATCGATAATAATGGGGAAAGAACTATTTGTTGTTTTAGTAAAAAACTATAGCCTGTATATTGACATAATGCCGTAATACTTGTGCCTAAAAAAAGTAGGGCGATGCCAGGTATAAGCAGTATTATTTCAGGCTTACAAGAAGCTACGGTTAGTTGAATAAATAAGGTGAAAATGAGGATGGCAAAAACAAGCATTAGTAAGCCAGACCCACCCAATATCCATACAGCAATATCTACAATTCTTCTATACTTACTAAACCTTGTTTTCTCTGTGTCTGTTTTCAACCCCTTTGTTTGTAAATACTTTGTGAGACTAGGATTAGAAGGATCTTTTGTTTTAATAATAACCCTCGATGGATTTTTAGAAGCAGAACTGGCGTATCGCTCATTTGCCCATTGCATCAAAGAACTAGGAACTAGCATAGAGGAAATACGATCACTGAATCCTACAACTCTGCCATTGAACGATACTTGATTATTACTTCCATAAATAGTGATCTTA
>JBDKJW010000166.1:0-5804 GCA_039796395.1 Bacteroidota bacterium | reverse complement strand
CTCTCATAGCTAAGGGTTCCTCCCATGTCGTTTGTAAGTTGCTTGGAAATGGAAAAACCCATTCCTGATTGGGTAACGGCATAATCGGACTGATTGGGGTTTTGAAGCCTGTTAAAATAGTCATCCAGCTTATCCATACCTATTGGTTTTCCCTTATTGATCAACTCAATAATACAGTTACCATCATGATCACTTGCATGTATACCAATGGCTGAACCCTTCTGGATAAACCTAATAACGTTAGAAAGGAGCTTAAATAATATATGACGGAGAAAAATTTTATCCAGATTTACCATAACAGCGGCTGGCGATAAGTGTACTTGGAGGCTAACCTGCTTAATACTAGCCGCATCTACTAATGAAATTGCGGCTTTTTCAATCTCTGGAATAATATCAAAAACCTCAAATCTGTATTCAATTTTACCAGAATCTGCCTCTGCTGAGTCGGCTAATTTTTTGGATAGGTAATGTAATTTTTCATTTCCCATCGTAATATAGCTCAGGATTTCCTTCTGATCGGCCGTTAAATTACTCGACTTACGATTAATTAGATCAATAGAAATTTGATTCGACCCAATAAAATTCTTTAGGTCGTGAATCATGATATTCAAAGTATTCTGCCGGTAATCGCTTAATTCTTTTAATCGCCTATTAGCTTCTTCAATAATATGGTGTTGATCATTAATTTTCTCATTTTGTTCTAGCATTCGCTTATTCGACTCTTCAATGATCAAATTTTTCTCTGTTTCTCGCTTAATTACCTGGTAGCGGTTATAGGCGATAAAACAAGAAAATGCAGATACTAAGAAATATACCCCTCCCCCATTTAATATAAGCGCACTATACCCTACCATCCTACTGTTAATGGAATATAAAACCACAATAATACCATAGGAAATGGCGCAATGTAGTTGCGCATAAATCGGTTTCCAGAATACGGTTGTATTGAGGAGCAACATCATTATCGAACTGAACAAGAAATAGGGTAATGCATTTGTAATGGGCACGATACCGCAAATAAGTGCCATTAAACAAACATTCGTACCGATTACCAGGTTTAAAATCAGTTGATAATTCCAACGCCGTTTTGTGCCAAAAGCATATAGGAAATAGGAAATGCTGAAGAAAATAATACGAATGGTTAATAGATACAACCATTCTTCTTTCATGAACAAAACATCTAAAAGCCAAAATAAGGGTAAAGAGAAGATGATCGTCCATATGGCTACATTAGAAAAATAGGCACCCCGCTTATTCAATTCGTTCGTAAGCTTTTGGCGGTCTATATTTACATAAGGAATCCTATGATAGTCGATCATAAAGTATGAATATGCAGCATGTATTTTACAATAGGGTGAATCTAATTTTTATGAGCCTAAAACGCCTCATGCTTATCGCCTGTTTCCCAACTTTACTGACACTGTCTTCGGCCTTCACTGCTAACGCTCAAAGTAGTACAGAAATTGTGCGACGTTCATTGAATAAGGGGGTAAATCTCTCTTTTTTAGAACATTACTGGACCGATCCTATTCATCTCTACAAAAAAGAGGTGGATGAAAAGTTGAAAGACATTGCCCGCAAAGGTTTTCAGGCAGTTCGCCTACCTATTGCCTTAGATCATTTTACGCGCGATAATAATACCCAGTTAACTGAAGAAATTCTTCAGAAACTGCACCAGATCTATGCCAGCTGCTTACAACTCAATTTAAAATTAGTATTGGTATACCACTATGGGCGGTTAAGAAATGATAATATCCAGTATGAAAATGATCGAATCATTAGACTGTGGAAGCAGGTTATGGCATCCATGAAATCATACCCTACCAACCAATTGGTATATGAGCTATATAATGAGCCAACTACGGATATGGATGTATGGAAATCGGCAGCAACAACCTTGGTGAGGGAATTAAGAAAAGAAGATCCAAATCGGATTTTTATTATTGGCGGTGCCAATTATAATGGCATTAATGAACTTTTATATATGGGTAAATTACCCGTAGATGATGGCAAAATCATATACACTTTTCATTTTTATGAACCGTATATATTCACCCATCAAGGAGCAGATTGGACGCCCGAGAAAACCTATCTTACTGGTTTCCCCTACCCCTATGATGAACGGGAAATGCCCAAAGCACCAGCGCAGCATGATTTTTCAGAACTCGCAAAAGACTATCGCCGGTACAATAAAGAAGCTACCTATACCTATTTGTACAATCGTATAAAACAGATAAGTGAGCAAGCTAAAAAGCTTAATTTACCGCTTATCTGCACAGAAACTGGGGTTATCAATTTTGCAGATACGGATTCAAAATCAAATTATCTTAGAGATATCACTAGCATCATGCAAGAAATGGACATACCGGTATTACTCTGGGATTATGATGATACCTTTTCCTTAATACAGCATAAGAAATATATGCGCGCATTAAAAAAATGGCTCCGATAGCAAGTAAAAATTATGAATACAATTTTATCAGTAACTGGATTGAGTAAGGCCTATGGCTCTATTCAAGCACTCAAAAATGTTTCGTTAACTATTCCAAAAGGAAGTGTTTTTGGGATACTGGGCCCGAACGGAAGTGGCAAAACCACTTTGATGAGTATTGTACTTGATATCTTAAAAGCAGATACAGGTACCTTCCATTGGTTTGCTTTACCCAATACAAAAGAAGATAGAAAAAGAATTGGTTCTTTGTTGGAAACTCCGAATTTCTATCACTATTTATCTGCCGTAGATAATTTACAAGTAACCAAAGCTATTAGTGGAAGAGGAAGTAATGAAGCCATTGATGAAGTGCTCAAAATTGTAAAATTATACGAAAGAAGAAAAAGTAGGTTTAGCAGTTATAGTCTTGGTATGAAACAACGTTTAGCAATTGCTGGCGCTTTGCTCGGAAAGCCTGAAGTATTATTGCTAGACGAACCCACGAATGGGCTAGATCCGGTTGGCATTGCTGAAATTAGGGATTTAATTAAAGAACTTGCACAGCAAGGTATCACCATCATTATTGCCAGTCATTTATTAGATGAAGTAGAAAAAATTTGTACCCATGTAGCTATTCTAAAGAAGGGTGAATTACTAACAGCCGGCCCTGTAGCAGAAGCATTATCGAATGAAGATATAGTTGAACTATCGGCTCAACATATAGACAACCTAGAAGCTTGTGTACAACAATTAGGTGGCTTTTCATCATTAGTGAAAGTGGAGGGTAAGATTCAATTATATTATCCTGTAGGCACTGCTAATTTAACAGCGATCAATCAGCATTGTTTTAATCAGGGTATTGTACTGAATCTTTTGCTTCATCGCAAAAAAAGCTTAGAAACTAAATTCTTTGAACTCACTAACGACTAATATTTATGCGCGCACTTATTCATATAGAATGGTTGAAAATTAAAAAGTATCCTGCATTTTGGTGGATGCTAGGTATTGTATTATTGTCGTACCCCGGCATCAATATCATGTTTTATAATGTGTACGAGCAGGTTACTACTGGCAAAGAAATGACGAGTAATATTGCCAAAATGCTTTTGGGTAATCCCTTTGTATTTCCTGAAGCCTGGCATACTGTTGCTTATTTTTCATCTTTCTTTGTACTACTACCTGCCATCTTAGTTATAATGCTGGTAACGAATGAATACAATTACAGAACTCATCGACAAAATATTATCGATGGCTGGAGCAGACATGAATTCATGACAAGTAAACTAATTGATGTTGCTATTATTGCCTTAGTTGCTACACTCATTTTTACGATCGTTGCGTTTTCATTTGGCATTTATTTTAATACAAGTAGTTTGGGAAGATGGGCGGAGCAATTATATTATATACCGCTCTTTTTCTTACAAACATTTGCGCAATTATCTATTGCTTTTTTATTGGCCTATTTATTAAAAAAAGCGTTTATAGCACTGGGCATTTTTTTATTCTATTATTTAATTGTAGAAAATATTTTAGTAGGCTATTTGCGTTATAAGAAATTATCGTTTGGAAAATATCTTCCTTTCGAAGTTTCGGATCGAATATTGGTTTCACCTGCTTTTACGGGTAATTTTGGGAAGGATGCTAAAACTTATTATGAAGAGGCATTGGCAGCAGTGAATACACAGGTATTGCTTACCCTATTGTTAACCGGCATTATTTGGCTTATATGTTTCCGGCTTCATCGGAAGCGTGATTTATCTTAGTTGATAAAAGCGCATCCATGGCATGATCAATCGTTGGGTATATAAATGTATAGCCCGTCTGTATAATTTTTTGTGCACTAACTGTAGTACTCTTGAGTACTTCAATACTCATTTCACCCAATATCAGTTTTAATAAAAAAGCCGGAACAGGTATGGCTAAAAAGAAATTACCCAATAAGTATTTGGCCATACTAGTAATTAGTGTTTTATTAGTTATTGGATTAGGCGCAACCGCATTGTAAACGCCATCCCATTTTTCATTTTCTATGGCTGTAATATATTGGTTGCAGAGATCATCCATATGTATCCAACTGATTATTTGTTTTCCGGTTCCCAAAATAGTAGCCAATCTATATTGCAACGGATTTTTAAATGCCTTAAACGCACCACCCGCATTACTCAAAACAATACCTGTTCTTAGTTTTACTAATCGAATACCTAGTTGCTTAACGCCTTCTACTGAATCTTCCCATTTTTTGCAGGTATCACCTAAAAAATCGGGATAGGGTGAATCTGTTTCAATAAAACCATTTTGATCTAACTGTTTGTTATCAGGCCCATACCATCCAATAGCAGAAGCACTTACAACTGCTTTTATCTTATTGGGTATAGTGGATAGCGCTTGTACAAGTAGCCTACTACTCTCTACTCTACTACTTACAATTTCTTCTTTTCGCTTGGCCGTCCACCTTTTATCAGCCACCCCCGCTCCTGCTAGATGAATAATATAATCAGCTTTTTCAATAGCTGCACGATCAATTTGCATTTTATTCAGATCCCAACTATAGTAGGTTATATTAGGATCCTCGCCCCTCCCAGATCTACTCATTATCATAACCCTATACCCTTTAGCCCTTAGCTTTTGGCTTAAGGCTTTCCCTATAGTACCTGTTCCTCCAGTTATTAATACATATTTCATTATCATATTACAAATAGATAAAAAGAATGTTGTACAAAAAACCCCGGCTGAAAAGCAACCAGGGTTTATATCAGGATTGGGTTAGTCGTTAATCGGGTTTCTTACCATCAAAAAACTTATTGATCGTAGAAATATTACCTGGGTTTTGATCGTCTTTACCCACTGTATACTTACTATAAAAATTTTCTACAGAAGTAAGTGTATTTCCAAATAATTCCATATTTCTTCTAACATATGCAGGCACTGCATCAAATTCACCATTAGGATCAGCGCTATTATTGTATACGCTCTGCAGCTCTTTTTTTCTGTTCTTCTACATCATCAAACAAAGTTTCTTCTTCAAAAGCAGCAGCTTGAGGTGCAGGAGCTGGTGTAGGCTCTTCTGTTTTTTCTACCAATTGCATATCAAAAACAGGTTCGTCTATCACCGGCTGTTGAGGGGCTATTGTAGGTACAACAGGTGTAACCTCGGCTACAACAGGTGCGGCTACAGCTTCCGCATAAATATTCATGGGTTTATTGAGTATGCCGGCAGACATAGCAGGAGCTGGTTTTTCATTCAACGAAAAATTGAGCAAGGGCTCCATTACTACAGGTGGTGCTTCGGCTACAGTAGGCAATACAACTTCTTCTGTAATATCTGTATTTAATTCAAATTGTAATACCAGCGATTCTCTTTCTTCCGCAGCAT
>JBDKJW010000165.1:0-5573 GCA_039796395.1 Bacteroidota bacterium | reverse complement strand
CCATGCCCCCTTAAACTCGTCTATTTCGGCGATGATGGAGAGTATTTCAGGCGTTATTTGTAGGCTTTCTATTTTCATACCATATTATTACCCAAAAATACCCAAAACGATACGTATTATTTGATAGTATAGTTCCGTACTTTAACACCAATATTTGTTCTATGAATAAACCAATACATAAATGCCTGCTAGGCATATCTGTTTTTTGCATCTTATCCTGCGCAAAAATTCCTACTCAATCGGTACAACTCGCATCAACATTACAAGCTCAGGGTGCAAAAATGAATGAGCTGAATATTGCATTGATAAATGCATTATTTGCGGAGAAGAAAATGCAAGTGAATACTTTCTTAGAAAAAGAATATACACCAACGGTTATCGATAAGTTTTTTAAAAAATTACCCAATCAAACTTTTACAAAAGCAGAAACGACCTCCATTGTTGAAGCCCTTTTGCCTGAGATTAATAAACAAAGAGATGATATGCTACAAAGCCTAGAGCAAAACAGGATAAAGCTTATTACTAAGCTCAATAACGAATATCTTTATTTTGTTACTGGTAGTGATGCGCTCAAAAATTTATTACTATCAGCCACAAAACTAGATGACGCCAATAAAACAATTGGTGGAAGTATCAACAAAGTTTCGGGGAGTAAAATAAATATAGCTGATATTTCAAAAGCACTCGATAGATTACTATTAAGTGCCGGCGATATTGGTAGTAAAATAAATACACTTAATAACGATATTCAACTCATCCTCGAAAACTAATATGATGGCTCCCGACTTTAAAAAATTAGCTAAAGAAGCTGCTGCCGACACAAATAAAGAATTTGCGAATCGCATAGCAGCACTCACAAATATCAATGCAAAAGATCTTAAAAAAATAATTGAGCAAAATAATATCGATCAGAAAGATTTTACCAAGCTGATTGAAGTTGTAAAAAACAAAACGCTCGACAATGAGCAAAAAGCTGTGGCCATTCAAAATATCAACAAAGGATTGGAAACGGTTATTGCTTTAGTTGGAAAATTAATATAGTCATGCAAGAAATAGATGCGATAAAGGATTATGCTGCTCAAAAAGAAAAAACCTTGCGTTTATTTATCGGTATAGCGGGCTTTGCACTTCCATTGGTATTGTATGCAACATTGTTTATCACAAATAATTTCACCAATGTACTACCTTCTATCAGTCATTATTTCTTCACGCGCGCCAATCCTTTTTTCTGTTTGATTTTGGGTTATGTAGCCATTACTTTAATCATTTATAAGGGATACGATCAAACAGATGATATCGTTAGTACCATTGCAGGTATAGCAGCATTGATTGTGATCATAATTCCGGCAGAAAATTTATATATGCTCAATAAGGGAATATATAAAAACCTCACGGTTACTAGTATACCCGAATCTCCAGTGCGGCCTATTGTACATTTTGTAGCTGCAGGTATATTCTTAATTTGCTTGAGTATTATGGCGGCCTTTCAATTCACCCAAACAAAAAAAATAAATGGTATTCCAGCACAGCCGATCACCAATGATAAACGTTTGCGCAATATGTTTTATCGTATATCGGCCATAGTAATGATCATTTGTATTGTACTCATAGCCCTGGGGGCCAATGGAATTATTTTTTCAGCTGAATATTATACGAGCCATCAACTCACTTTCTGGTTCGAAAGTCTGGCTGTATGGGCATTTGCATTGAGTTGGCTGGTGAAGGGTTTATAAAGTAGAATAAGTAACTAGGTAAATATGTAACTAAGTATACTGCGCACTAAACATTCCGCCTAGGCGTACACTTTTATCGTCTATCGTCTACCGTCCATCGTCTAAAATCCTTAACTTGTTTCCATAACTGCTTGCTATGAATGCTAAATTAATTCTTTGGTCGATAACCGTTGGTTTGGGTGGATTATTATTCGGTTTAGATGTAGCTGTAATTTCTGGTGCTGAATCGGCCATTCAAAAACTATGGAGTTTAAGTGATTGGATGCATGGTACAGCTATTGCGATGGCCTTATATGGTACTGCATTTGGCGCGGCACTTGGCACTATTCCGGCCAATAAAATAGGCAGAAAAAAAACATTGATATGGATCGGCATTTTGTTTTTGGTTACATCAGTGGGTGCGGCCTTGGCGCAAGATGTATACACATTCATGCTCTTCAGATTTATTAGTGGCTTATCTATCGGTGCTTCTTCGGTGGTAGCGCCCGTTTATATTTCTGAAATTGCCCCGGCGAAATATCGCGGACGTATGGTGATTTCATTTCAGCTCAATGTAGTAGCAGGTATTTTGTTGGCTTACGGATCTAACTATTTATTAGCAGGTGTTGGTGGTGCCGATGATTGGCGTTGGATGCTGGGTGTGGTGGCTATTCCCTCGGGCTTATTTTCTGTTTGTATGTTGATGGTGCCTGAAACACCAAGATGGTTGGTGTTGTATAAAAAAGATGATGAAGCGGCCAAACAAGTAATGCGTATTACCGGTGAAGCTACAGATGCCATGATTGCAGATATTAAAAATTCGGTGGGCGCCGTAAAAGAATCTTTGTTCAACCCTAAATTTTATAAGCCTTTGTTATTGGCGTTTTTAATTGCTACGTTTAACCAACTCTCGGGCATCAATGCCATCATTTATTTCGCACCCAAAGTATTTGAAATGGCAGGTATAGGAAGAAGCGGGGCCTTGCTTTCTACCGTTGGTATTGGCGTGGTGAATTTATTATTTACGATCATGGGCTGGTACTTAATAGATCGTTTTGGTAGAAGAACATTGATGTTCATTGGTTCTATCGGTTATATTATTTCCTTATCAATGATTGCGATTTCTTTTAATGGAACCGATCATAGCGCTATTGTATATTATGTATTTATGTTTATTGCAGCGCATGCTGTGGGGCAGGGTGCTGTGATATGGGTGTTCTTGTCTGAACTTTTTCCTAATGCAGTACGCGCAGCAGGTACCAGCTTTGGCTGTCTCACGCACTGGGTTTTTGCAGCCTTGGTAGCACAGGTATTTCCTTATTTCGCGGCTACGGTATCGGGCACTTATATCTTCGGCTTTTTTGCGGTGATGATGGTATTGCAACTACTTTATGTGTGGAAAATGATGCCCGAAACCAAGGGTTTGGCACTAGAAGATATGGAAGGCACAGTTATATTACATTGATCTAATAAATTATATCAGCTCAAATTAAACAATTATATCAGCTCAAAAATGCTATTAATGAGCTAATTTCTTATTAATTTTGAGCTAATTTATATAATTAGATTAGTGAAAGAGCAAATTATCAACTATTTACAGGCAAACCCCGCTAGTAGTTCAACGCAAATAGCTGCGCATTTTACCAGCGAAGCAAGTTATGCTACGGTTAAAAGAATACTGAAGCAATTGGTTGAAGATGGCTTTATTACCGTAACCGGAAAAGCAAGAGCAGCCAGGTATGCTATTTCCCGCCAATACCAATTTATCCATCCCATCAATCAACATGATTACTTCTTGGTTGAGCAAGATGCAAGACGCATACAGCAGGGGTTTAATTTTTCTATACTACAAGCGTTATTAGCTGGACTTAGTTTATTTACAGAAGAAGAACTTCATTTTTTAAATGGATTGAATAGCACTTGGGTAAACAAATTATCCAACATGAATCACGATCAAAAATGGAAATCCTTTGAGCGTTGGGCGGTAGACTTAAGTTGGAAATCGTCTCAAATAGAAGGGAATACCTATTCTTTATTAGAAACCGAAAGATTGTTATTAGAAAAAAGAACAGCCGAGGGAAAAACCCAAGATGAGGCAACGATGTTGCTGAATCATAAGGCGGGTATTGATTTTATTTTAGCGCATCCCGAATATGTGCAGCCACTAACTCGCTCGGCCATTGAAGATGTGCATAGTTTATTGATTAAAGATTTACCCATTGAAAGAAATATTCGATCACATGCGGTGGCTATTACAGGCACTAATTATCGGCCATTAGATAATGTATTTCAAATTAAGGAAGCGCTAGAATTGCTTTGCGTAGTGGCGAATAGGCAAGTCCATTTTATGGAGAAGGCCTTTTTATTATTAATAATGATTGCTTATATACAACCCTTTGAAGACGGTAATAAAAGAACCGCCAGAATACTATCGAATGCTATTCTTTTACAGAATGGTTCTTGTCCGCTTTCCTACCGCACCCTCGATCCACTCGATTATAAAAAGGCGATGCTTATTTTTTATGAACAGAATAATGTAAGTGTTTTCAAAAAAATATTTATGGATCAATTTGCATTTGCGGTGAATGAATATGCTGTTTAAATTTCGTATCTTCCCGCAAAGCGATTGTATGAAAAAATTAGGAATAGCTGCCTTATTAGTAGCCAGTATTTGCAGTACCACTGCCATTGCACAAAACGACCAGAAAGCAGTTATCGGCAGATGGGATTTAAATGTGATGATGGGGAATACAGAAAGACCATCTTGGTTAGAAGTAAAACTATCGGGCTTTAAAACATTGGTAGGCTATTTTGTAGCCGAAGGCGGTAGTGCGCGGCCCGTATCGCATATCATCTATAAAGATGGAAAAATAAATTTCTCTATTCCAACGCAGTGGGATAGATCCGATAAATACATGGAGCTTGAAGCAACAGTGGAGAATGATCAACTCAACGGTATTATCAAAGCCAGTAATGGTAATAATTATAAGTTCACGGGAGAACGCGCACCGCTATTAAAAAGAACGGGCGTACCTGTTTGGGGTAAAACAATCAATTTAATTCCCACAGCAGGGTTAACGGGCTGGAAGGGCTCGGGTACCAATAATCAATGGGAAGTAATTGATGGCGTACTCACCAGTAAAAAATCGGGGGTGAACCTTATTACAGAACAAAGCTTCGAAGATTTTAAACTACAAGTTGAGTTTCGCTATCCTGCAGGAAGCAATAGCGGCGTTTATTTACGCGGAAGATATGAAGTGCAGGTAGAAGACAATAAAGGACTAGAGCCATCGCCTACTTATTTTGGTGGTATCTATGGGTTTCTTACACCGAATGAAATGGTAGCCAAATCGGCAGGTGAATGGCAGCGTTATGAAATTACATTAATAGGTAGAAGAGTTACCGTAGTTGCCAATGGCAAAACAATTATCTACGATCAAATTATTCCGGGCATTACCGGTGGTGCATTAGATAGTAAAGAAGCCCTACCCGGCCCTATCATGTTGCAAGGCGATCATGGCCCCATCGAATACCGCAATATGAAGATTACACCGGTGGTATCTTATAAGTAGTCAGTGGTCATTAGTCAATAGAATAAACTAATAATGACTAATTGTAATGCCCTCTTAAAGAATATACTGTAATGGAATCTTCTTCTACTTCGTAGATAAGTCTATGTTCTGCATTTATTCTTCTCGACCATAAACCACTTAACTGATATTGTAGCGGTTCAGGTTTTCCTATTCCTGTAAAAGGATGCTCAGCAATGTCGTTTAGTAAACGTTTAATTTTATTTTGTATGATTTTGTTTCCAGACTTTTTCCAAAATTCAATATCTGCCAAAGCTTCTTTAACGTAAAC
>JBDKJW010000164.1:0-5928 GCA_039796395.1 Bacteroidota bacterium | reverse complement strand
AATTTACGGAAGAAGAGTTGACTCAGGAGCAGGTGGTCACACTGATGAAAGCTGCTTTGAATTCTAATGGCTCACACACTTCTACCACCTCTCTTGCAGGGCTTGGAGACTTGCTGTCCCCAACCTCTTTCATTTGATTCACGACTATCACCAAAGAAGGGGCGTAGGTATCTTCTCTCATGATCTGTGGTACCATTTCATATTTCAAAGATCTTAAAACGAAATATGGAAAATTTAACGCCATAAAATTCAAACCTTTATTGGTAAAAGGAACACTTTTTTCTGGGGGCGAAAAAATGACGGTATGGGTAAGCGACGATCCTAATCATATTCCATTGAGAATTGAAAGCCCGATTGTTGTGGGTTCTGTAAAAGTTGATATGATGGGATACAAAAATCTTCGTCACCCCTTAACTTCATTAATCAAACAACGATAAGCTAGATATCGGCAAGGGTTAAAAAACTATCAGGTCGAATACCTTTTTCAGTGGCTTTTACCGTGCAACATTCATACTGCGCATCATGCTCAAAAAACAAAATATAGTTATTTTCAGCCGCTTCTTGTAGAAATGATTTTTTTTCTTGTAATGTAGTGAGTGGAAACATATCGTAACCCATTATATAGGGTAATGGAATATGTGCGGCAGAAGGTAGTAAATCAGCCATGTACACAATAGTTCTCCCTTTATAATTAATTTGTGGAAGCATCATGGCGCGTGTATGTCCGTTTACAAAACGAACCGATATATTTTCTGTGAAATTAATGCTACCTAATAGACCAGTTTCATCAAACGGAGCGGTTGGTTCTTTAACAAAAGACAATTTACCAGTTGCTTCCATTGGTAGAATATTCTCTTTTAAGAAAGAAGCTTTCTCTCGATCATTTGGCTGTATTGCCCATTGCCAATGGCTTTTATTGCTCCATAATGTTGCATTAGGGAATGCAGCAACAAGCTGGTCATTTTCTTTTTTAATAGTTGCCCCACAATGATCAAAATGGAGATGAGTGTGGAATACATCGGTTATATTATTTCTATTAAAGCCATATTTAGCCAATGAACTATCTAGGCTATCGTTACCATGTAAATAATAGTGACCAAAAAATTTGGCATCCTGTTTATCGCCCATGCCAGTATCCACGAGTATCAATCTATTGCCATCTTCAATTAATATACTTCTTAAGGCCCAGCTACACATATTATTATCATCGGCAGGGTTTAGCTTACCCCACATAGTTTTGGGTACAACGCCAAACATAGCGCCGCCATCGAGTTTAAAATAGCCAGTATTAATTGAATAGAGTTTCATGATTGCTTTGAAGTTATTTTTGCGGCACTAAATAAAATGATAAAACCTACTATAAAGAATACAATTAAAGCCAGTACCGAGTTGCGTTGAGATCCGGATAATTCATTGATATAGCCAAAACTCAACATGCCAATAACGATAGAAATTTTTTCTGTTACATCATAAAAACTAAAAAATGCGGTTGTGTCTTTTGTTTCGGGCATTAATTTGGCATAGGTACTTCTGCTCAAAGATTGAATACCGCCCATTACAAATCCTACCATTACGGCTAAACCATAAAACTCATTGATGCCATTCCTGGGCAAATAGTAGCCAATAATACAGAGTATAATCCAAAAAAATACCGTGATCATTAAGGCGTAAAAGTTGCCTAGTTTCTTAGATAGCCAGGCAATAGTATAGGCTCCCGGAATAGCAATAAACTGAATGATAAGAATAGAAATAATTAAATTGGTAGTAGGGATATTTAGTTCACTTTTTCCATATAGTGTGGCAACCATCATTACTGTTTGAACCCCCATATTGTAAAAAAAGAAAGCCATTAAATACCGTTTGATAATCGGCATTGTTTTAAGTTGATTCCAAACTTTCTGCAATTCTTTATACCCCTTTAATAAAATTTGCTTTTCACTCGTTCCTAAAGGTTTTGACGTAGGTAATCTACGAAGTGAGAGCTGCGCAAAGCCCCACCACCAAATGCCTACCAATAAAAAGGAAATTTGAGAAGCTTTGCCAGTTGTAATACCAAATTTATCGGGAGATAGAACAAATACAAAACAAATAATTTGTAGTATCATACTCCCAATATAACCCATAGAATAGCCCCTAGCACTAATTCTGTCTCGATCTTCTGGTGCAGCTATTTCAGGCAAAAAAGAGTTGTAAAAAACAAAACTGCTCCAAAAACCAATACAGGCAAATATTAAACATAGTAACCCATAACCCACATTACTGCTATCAAAAAAATACATGCTTGAACATGCAATGCTGCCGAGTGTACAAAAGAAGAAAAGAAATTGTTTCTTATTACCCTTATAATCAGCGATAGAAGATAGCAGTGGAGCTGTTAGTGCAACAATAATAAAGGCAATAGCTAAAGCATAATTGTATAATGAGGTATTCACAAATGTTCTACCAAATAAAGTAACATAGTCAATCGAAGTTTCTTCGTTACCATCACTGGTAACTGCCTCATAGTATGCTGGAAAAATCGTAGACGTAATTACTAAATTATAAGCACTATTGGCCCAATCATACATGGTCCAACCAGTAATGGTTTTCTTGTCGGCTGTTTTCAAAACATGGGGGTTTTGGTTTGATAATATTACTGCAAATAACCAGTATAGATTAAAGCTAATAAAATCAATCCAACAATTACGCGATACCAGCCAAAGAATTTGAATCCATACTTCTGTAATACACCAATAAAAAATTTAATGGCAATCATGGCAACGATAAATGCTACTACATTACCTATGCCCAACAAAATCATATTATCTGTATTTAGCAATATCTCGGGCGTTTCTTTATAAGCTTTTAATAGTTTATAACCTGCTGCGGCAGCCATAGTGGGTACGGCTAAAAAAAATGAAAATTCAGCTGCTATATTTCTGGTAAGTTTTTGTTGCATTCCACCTATGATACTTGCGCCACTCCTACTTACGCCTGGTATCATGGCAATGCATTGCCAACAGCCTATGATTATGGCTTGTAAAAAAGAGATATCTTCTTCTCTTTCTACATGTGGTGTTTTAAATAGGGCATCAATTAAAATTAATATTATGCCACCTACTAATAGGCTAATTGCAACCATTAAAGTACTTTCTAAAAAAGCGTCTATTCTATCTGAAAATAGCGCGCCAAGAACCAGTGCAGGAATAACCGCTGCGATTAGTTTCGCATAAAATAGCCAACGATTTAGTGGAAAAAATTTCTTATGATAAAGCACTACTACGGATAATATAGCCCCCAACTGAATAGCTACTTCAAAAAGCTTTGTAAAATCATCCGTTTCTATGCCCATAAAGGAGCTAGCAATGATCATATGCCCTGTGGAAGAAACAGGCAAAAACTCAGTTAATCCTTCAACAACGGCGATAATTACGGCCTCAAATACAGTCATACAATAAAATTGAAATGATAACTAACCTTATACCTTTTAGCTTCTCCCTTTAAGCCTTCTTCGGCTTTTTGAAAATCGCATAAACCTCAATCAATAAACCTATTACAATTAATATTGGAGCAATAGTAATACGCGTTGTGCCATACACTTGATTGGTATCAAATACATTTGGATCGGTATTTTTACCGCCACTCATTAAAAACATACCAAGTGCAATTACAACAGCACCAATAATCATCCAAGTATAATTTTCTTTAGCAAAAAGAGTCATAGTTATTAAGTTATTAGGTTACTAAGTTATTGGGTTATTAGTAAAGATCGTCGAGTTTCATTTTTAAATATTTCAATACACTTCGATAGGTACTGATAACGGAAATACCAACACCCAAAACAATTAAGCCTCCCGACAATAATAAAGTATTTTGTGTACTGCGAATCACTTTTAATTGAGGGAACTGACTCTCTGCCCAACCTATTAAAGAGAACAATAAAATAATAGCAATGCCGGAACTGATTAAACCATTCACCAATGCTCTTACATTCAGTGGCTTAGCAATAAAGCCTTGAGTAGCACCTACCATTTGCATGGTTTTAATTAAAAAGCGATTGCTAAACATGGCTAATCGAATAGTATTATCGATGCTGAAAATTACAATTATGCAAAGTATTACAGCTACAACAATGAATATGAGCCCAATTTTAGAGGCTCGCTCATTTAAACTAGATACTAAACTTTGTGGGTATTGTAAATCAGTAATTTGATTACCGTAGGCGGCCATTAAATCATCCGAAATTTTAGCTAAGCTGTCTTTGTTTACATAGGCCGCTTTTGCATAAAAATCAATGCTTTCAGGCAATGGATTTACATCCAATATCTTTGCCCAGTCTTCATTATTCTCCTTATTCCAAATTTCTTTGGCTGATTTTTTATCTACATAAAGCACGTCTTTTGAGTATGGCTGTGCGGCTATATAGCGCTGGATCTGTAAGATCGTATCTTTATTAAGTGTACGCAAATAGGCACTCAAACGAATGTCTTCCTTGAAATTGTTTCCTACCGCATTAATATTCAGAAAAAACCAACCCATAATACCCATAATCAATAGCACCAAAGCCACGCCAATAATGGTATAGATATAATTGGGCTTGCTTCTCTTCAAAGACGATTTTCCGTTATCGGGCATAATTTCCTTGTTTTTCAGTTTAGTGCCTTTTCTGCACAACTACAAATGTAGGGTTTTGATGGCTAATGGCTTACCTTTGCAGCCATTTAAAAGACGCTTATTTTCGAAAATAAGCAACACCACGTTAAAGATTTGTAAATAAAGCGGAAGATGGACTATCAATTCAATCGTATTGAAAAAAAATGGCAAGATGAGTGGAAGAAGAATCATGCATATCGTGTGATCAATAACAGCCCTAAACCTAAGTTTTATGTACTGGATATGTTTCCTTATCCAAGTGGTGCTGGATTACATGTTGGCCATCCGCTTGGCTATATCGCTTCTGATATTTATAGCAGGTATAAAAGACTCAAAGGATTTAATGTATTGCACCCGATGGGTTACGATGCGTTTGGTTTACCTGCCGAACAATATGCAATTGAACATGGTGTACACCCGGCAGTAAGTACGGTACAGAATATCAATAATTTTCGCAGCCAATTAAATAATATTGGTTTTTCATACGATTGGGAGAGAGAAGTACGTACTTGTGAGCCAGGGTATTATAAATGGACACAATGGATTTTTTTACAACTTTTTAATGCATGGTTTAATCGCTCCTCGCAAAAAACAGAAAAGATTGATTCGCTTATTGCTTTATTTGAAAAAGAAGGAAATGTCTCACATGAGTGCCCTGGCAATAGTACTATTCAGTTTAGTGCCACTGAATGGCAAGATTTTACAGAAAAAGAGAAGCAAACTATTTTAATGCATTACCGATTGGCTTTCTGTGGATACGGAGAAGTAAACTGGTGCGAAGCTTTAGGAACTGTATTGGCTAATGATGAAGTAGTAAATGGTGTAAGTGAACGTGGTGGGCATACAGAATTTGCAGATCGATTAATTACTGGTTTAGAAACCATTGAGTTTAGTGATGCAATGAAAGAAATGCAGCTAAACTGGATTGGTAAAAGTTATGGTGCGGAGATAGATTTTGCAATCTTCAATCTAAAATCTTCAATCAGTGAAACAGATTCCAGATTGATCCGCCGTGGCGGAGAAGATTATAAACTAAGAGTGTACACAACTAGGCCCGATACCATTTTCGGCGTTGATTTTATGGTTGTTGCACCGGAACATGAGCTGATTGAAAAAATTACAACTCTTGAACAACAAAAAGCAGTTGAAGAATATATTGCTTATGTAAAAAGTAGAAGCGATAGAGAGCGGCAAGCAGAGAAAAAAATCACGGGTTGTTTTACAGGTGCTTACGCTATCAATCCCTTCAACCAACAAAAAATACCTATTTGGATTTCGGAGTATGTACTTGCTGGC
>JBDKJW010000163.1:0-8478 GCA_039796395.1 Bacteroidota bacterium | reverse complement strand
CAGAAGAAAATCACTCAAAGCGCTACTTGTAGGTTCCGTTGGAGCAGGCGTATTGGTGGAAGCCTGTACCCATGCAGATAAAAAAGCTATTGCTAATTCCGCAGACGTGGCACTCGATGCAGATCGTATGCAAGAAGAAAAAGATTTCGCGGCAAAGCAAAAAGCAGAAGCTAATTTTTTCACAAAAGAAGAAATGGCAACAATCACTGTTTTATCAGATATCATTATTCCTAAAGATGAGATAAGTGGTAGCGCAACAGATGCTAAAGTGCCTGATTTTATTGAGTTTATTGTAAAAGATATGCCGTCACATCAAACCCCTTTACGAGGTGGTTTACGCTGGCTCGATTTGCATTGTTTAAAACAATACAATAAAGTATTTACAGCTTGTAATAACAAAGAGCAGATAGCGGTGGTAGATAGTATTGCTTACCCAGAAAAAGCCAAACCCGAGTTAGCACAAGGTGTTGCTTTTTTTAATCGTATGCGCGATTTAGTAACAACAGGTTTCTATACTTCTGAGATAGGCGTTAAGGATTTAGATTATAAAGGAAATGTACCCAATCAATGGAACGGCGTTCCGGATGATGTGTTGAAACAATATAAAATGGCATACTCAGAAAGAGAATTAAAAGAGTGTGTGAGCTATGATAATAAACCTTAACCTATGAATGCTGCAACCATTTTTTCGCAAGGCAATAGCTTTGTTTTATTGGGGTGGATATTGTTGATTTTTCTACCTAAATGGAAATACACACAATCAATAGTTTTGCATGGCATCATTTTATTATTAGCGATTGTGTACACAATTCTGATTGCACAAGGCATCCATGAATTTAAGCCTGATAGTTTCAGCACTTTGGCAAATGTAAAAGCCCTTTTTCAAAACGATAATGCGGTAGCTGCGGGTTGGTTGCATTACTTAGCTTTCGATTTATTTGTAGGCGCTTATGTAGTGCGTAAATCAATACAGTTGGGTATTTCACGTTGGGTGTATACGCCAATATTACCCTTCTGTTTTATGTTTGGACCTGTTGGTTATCTATTATTTTTTATCGTGAAAACAATCAAAGCTAAATCACTCATTGACACTCATTAAAGAAATATACAGAAGGAATAAACTGCTCGCCAATATGGGTGATTTTTTCCTCTTCCTTGCAATGGTATTAGCCATTGGTGCCTTTTTTAATACCCAAGAAATATTGGGTATTAACTCATTAATTAAACCACTAAAATTTGCAGTAAGTACTAGTGTTTATGCATATAGTTTTGGTTATCTTTTTTATTATGTTGAGAATCAAAAAGCGGTTAAACGATTTTCTATATTGGCGATCATAGTAATGCTCTATGAAAATGGTGTTATTGTTGTTCAAGCATTAAGAGGAACTCGCTCCCATTTTAACCAGCTTACCATTGTTGGTGGAATATTATATGCAATAATGGGTATCATGATTGTTTGGGTTACTATTGCAACACTCGTTATAGCTATTCGATTTATTATTCAAAAAACCTATAGTATACCTCAACCATTTGTAGTAGCTATTCAAATTGCGCTAATTGTATTTGTGGTGTTTAGTTTTTTTGGTGGTTATATGAGTAAGATTAATACCCATACTGTTGGTGGTGAAATGGGTGGTTCTGGATTACCATTTTTTAACTGGAGTAATTTATTGGGTGATTTACGCGTAGCCCATTTCTTTGGCATACATGCACTACAGCTAATTCCCTTTTTCGGTTTTGCCATTAGTAAGCAAGTAAGTGATACAAAAAAAGCCACACTATATGTATGGCTCTTTTCAATTGTTTATGTATGCTTTGTTTGCTTTACAGCTTATCAGGCTTTAAGCGCACAACCTTTTATCGCCTACTAACTCACCCCACTTCCGTTATCAATCGCTTGTGTTGGATGTACAAAATGTAGTTTACCACTTGCATCTTCGGCCATCAATATCATGCCATTACTTTCAATACCACGCATTTTACGAGGCGCTAAATTAGTAACAACAGTTACTTGCTTGCCTATAATATCTGCTGGTTTAAAGTGTAACGCAATACCCGACACAATGGTTCTTGTTTCAAAACCTAAATCTACCTGTAGTTTTAATAATTTATCTGCTTTCTCCACTTTCTCGGCTGCTACAATAGTGCCTATCTTCAAATCAATCTTCGCAAAATCATCAAACTGAATTTCTTCTTTAACCTTTTCCCTATTCCCTATAACCTTATCGCTTCCTCCTTCTACCTTATTCCCTTCCCCTTTTACCTCTATTGCTGCTTTCAATTTCTCCATCTGCTTTTCAATTTCTTCGTTTTCAATTTTTCTAAATAATAATTCTGGAGCACGGAGTGAATAACCTACACTTACCAATTTCATACTGCCAGCGTTCTCCCAGTCTAATATCTTATCAACCACTTTTAATAAATAACAAATTTTCTTCGCTGTAAAAGGTAAAAATGGATTTACCAATATTGCCAAGTTCGCCGTCAGCTGTAAACAAATATGTAAACAGTTATCTATCAACTGCTGATCTGTTTTATTGTCTATCGTCAATGGTCTATCGTCTGCTGCAATTCTCTTCGCCACGATCCAAGGCTCTTTCTTCTGCATATATTGATTACCCGAACGCGCTAAATTAATCACCTCAAATAATGCATCTCTGAATTTATATTCTTCAAGCAAAATAGTAATCTTGTCTTTCGCAGCGCTGATAGCATCAATCATGGTACGATCTACTTCATCCATTACATCTGTATGTAAAGGAGGTACCTTGCCATTACAAAGCTTATGCATTAACACTAAACTGCGATTGATGAAATTTCCAAAGATGCTTAAGATAATAGCGCAATACATCAGCCATCTGGCTACCGCCGTTTTCGGGCTTGATGAAATCATCAATATAATCTTGCATCTCGAGTTTCCAATTTCTACTGGTACTCATTTTATCGCCCTCTAAATTCATGAACTCATTCGCAGGCACATTATCAGGTAAAATATTACCATGTAATTTCAACATCACAGGGAAAATAATACAGTGAAATACAATATTGTCTTTCCCTATAAAATGTACCATTTTAGTAGATGCATCTTCCCAATAAGGTTTCCAATCTTTTCCATTATCTAAAGCCCATTGCTTGGTAGCACTGATATAACCTATGGGTGCATCGAACCAAACGTAGAGGACCTTTCCTTGTGAGACCGTGGACGGTTGACCGTTGACCGTTAAAATGGGCAACTTTACTCCCCAATCCAAATCACGTGTTACTGCACGTGGCTGTAATCCGCCATCAATCCAACTCTTACATTGACCTACTACATTCGCACGCCAATCGTTTCCATGTTCCCCCACAATCCATTCACGCAAAAAATCTTCATGCTTATCTAATGGCAAATACCAATGTGTTGTATTTTTTTTAATGGGTGCATTACCACTTAAAGTACTTACGGGGTTTATCAATTCATCTGCACTCAAACTCTTCCCACAATTCTCACACTGATCGCCATAAGCGCCGGGGTTACTACAATTGGGGCAAGTTCCTTTGATATACCTATCAGCTAAAAAAATATTGGCGGCCTCATCAAAATATTGCTCAGATTCTTTCGTAATAAGTTCTCCGGCATTATTTAATTTTTCAAAAAATGCACGTGCTGTTTCATGATGAATTGGCGCACTGGTTCTGTGGTAGATATCGAACGAAATACCGAGATCTGAAAAATTTTGTGCAATAATGGGATGATATTTATCAATCATCTCTTGCGGCGTAATTCCTTCTTTTGCCGCCTGTATAGGTATAGCTGTTCCATGTTCATCACTTCCACATACGAATACAACATCTCTTTTCTGCGCACGCAAATAACGTACGTAGGTATCAGCGGGTAGGTAAGCGCCAGCAAGGTGGCCAATATGCTTTAATCCATTGGCATAAGGTAATGCGGCGGTGATTAGGTATCTTTTTGTTGCTTGCTTCATAAATCGGCTGCAAAAATAAGCAAAGCAGCGTTAACAACCCTTTTTGGGCAAATAAGCGGCATTTAGTACTTTGGATGATGGAGCGGAAATACTTTTTACAATTAAGCAGCTTAGGCCTTATTCCTATGGCAGTTAAAGCCATAATCGGACCTAAAAAGGCAAAACTCAAAATGCCCCGCTATCTTACAACTGGAGATACCATTGGTATTGCTTGTCCGGCAGGCTATGCTTCCAAAGAAGATGTTGCCCCAGCAATAGTAGCATTAGAAAAGTGGGGGTTTACAGTGCTTGTAGGAGAAACGATAGGAAAACGCAATAATACCTTTGGCGGTACGGATGAAGAGCGAACAAATGATTTTCAGGCAATGCTCGATAACGATAATGTGAAAGCAATTATGTGCGCAACTGGTGGCTATGGCTCTGTAAGAATCATTGATCAACTCAATTTTACCAACTTCAAAAAAACCCCAAAATGGATTATTGGTTTTAGTGATATCACCGTTTTTCATGCACATCTGCATCAAGTATGTAGTGTAGCGAGCATACATGCTAAAATGTGCGGTTCTTTTCCAAAAGATCCAACTACGGCTGATCCAATACAGATTAATGCATTGGATACTATTCGTAAAGCATTATTGGGAGAGCAGTTAAACTACCAAGCACCTAGTGTAGCCATGAATAGAGTAGGAGAAGCCAAGGGTGAACTAATTGGTGGAAATTTAAAAATCTTAGAAAACATGTCGGGCTCTATATCTTCACCAGATACAGCAGGAAAAATATTATTTGTAGAAGATGTAAGTGAACCTTTGTACAATATTGATCGCATGTTTTGTAATTTATTAAGAGCAGGAAAACTCGATAAATTAAAAGGATTAATAGTGGGAAGCTTTACAAGTATAAAACCCGATACACCCGATTCACCATTCGGGAAAGATGTGTACATGATAGTAATGGAAAAAGTTGGAAAATTTAATTACCCAGTATGTTTTGATTTCCCTGTTGGGCATCAAAAAAACAATGTAGCATTAAAATGTGGCGTAATGCATGAACTGATGGTAAATAGCGATGGTAGTATTTTAAGAGAAATAGTATAGTATGAATCGAATTCCTCCTTATTTAAAAAAAGGTGATATGGTGGGCATTACTTGCCCTGCTGGTTATATGGAAGCCAAAAAAGTGAAAGCATGCATAAAAGCCTTGCAGCAATGGGGTTTTGAAGTAATGGTAGGTAAAACAATTGGTAGTAAATCGAACACTTATTTTAGTGGTGCTGATGAAGAAAGAAGGGATGAGTTGCAAGCTATGTTAGATGATCCCAGCATCAAAGCCATCATTTGCGGAAGAGGGGGTTATGGGCTAAGTAGAATTATTGATGATATTAATTTCAAAAAATTTACCAAATATCCAAAGTGGGTAATTGGTTTTAGTGATATCACTGTTTTGCACGCACATATTAATCGAAATGTAGGAGTAGCTACTTTACACGCTTCTATGGCGAATGCCTTTAATGATCCTTTACAGGAAAAGTACGTTCGAATGATAAAAAAAGCGTTGGAGGGGGAAGGTATGAGGTATAAGGTTAGAGGGAATAGACATAATAAAAAGGGAGAGGCAAAGGGAGAATTGGTAGGTGGTAATTTATCATTGCTTGTTCATTTACTAGGAACAGATTCGGCCTATAAAACAAAGGGTAAGATTTTGTTTATAGAAGACTTGGGCGAGTATTTATATCATATTGATCGAATGTTATTACAATTAAAAAGGGCGGGTGTATTAAAAAATTTGGCAGGATTAATTATTGGGGGCTTTACCGATTTAAAAGATAATTCTCGGGTGTTTGGAGAAACGGTGGAAGAAATGGTATTGCGGTTAACAACTGAATATGATTATCCAATTTGTTTTGGCTTCCCGGTTAGTCATGGTGTAGATAATGTGCCGCTGAAAGTAGGAGTAGAGTATGTGTTGAAAGTAGATAAAGATGTACAATTGGATCATCTTACTTATGTAACTAAGTAACTATGTAAATAAGTAACTAATTAAACATTATAACCCGTAACCCGCATCTCGCAACCCGTATCTATTTACTTAATATCTCTCTTAACTTCACCTGCATCAAAGGATAATCATTTAAGTTATTATGTTTTCCACCTTCAATCGTAATAAATTGATCGGTTGGCTTTAGAAGCTTCTTTAATTCTAATGCATTATCGTAATCAATCAATTCATCCGCTGTGCCATGGAAAATGGTAATTGGTGCTGTTACTTTAGGCAAGTAAGTATAGGTAGGTAATTTAAAATCAATCATTTGCTGTACGGGATACATCCAAAAATAATTATCCAACACTGATGGAATACTATAGTAGGGTGTTTCTAAAATAAGCTGCTTACAATCGCGAATAGAAGCTAATTGTGCAGCAATGCCTGTACCTATTGATTTCCCATAAATGATGATCTCGTTGGGTTCATATTTTCTTCGTGCCAGTTTATAAAATTGTAGAGCAAGCTCATACAGGGTCTCCTCTGTTAGCTCACCTGTAGATTTTCCATAGCCTGGATAATCGATCATCCAGGTTTCATATTGATGCTTCGTGAAATTGGGCGCGAACTGTGCATAGTGACCAATATTGTCTCTATTACCATGAAAGTAAAGCACAATGCCTTTTGGAGTATCGTTCGGCTGAAACTGAATGATATCAAGCTTTGTGGCTGAATCAAATTCAATATATTGCTCCTTATAAGTATGAGTAAACTTATAAGTACTATCGGAAGGAATTGCTACTGCCTGAAATAATAGTTTATTTTGAAAGCTATACAATAGTATACCTACAATAGCATAAATAACCAGTACTACTTTTACAGTGATAAATAATTTATTTTTCACTTGGTAAAGGTAGTACTGGAGTAATACTATTTCTGTATTTGATTCTTATAAATTTTTCCATTCTTCATAATCAGCAAAAAATTCTTCTCTGGATCTTCAATCAGTTTGATATTTTGGATGGGGTTGCCATCTACCAAAATAATATCCGCATATGCACCTTCTTCAATCACACCTAATTTTCCATTGGGGTAGGGGTTTCGTTTGCCACTCATGGCAAGAAGTGTAGCATTGGTTGATGTTGCCATTTTTAATACTTCAAAAGGGGTATACCAACGTACAAGTTTAGCAAGTTGTGCACCTTGGCGGGTGCTGAGTTTTCTATCAAATAAACAGTCTGTACCAAAAGCAGTTTTAATATTGTATTTCTTAGCTAGTTTGTAGGCATTATCCGTTCCAGCCACCATTTCCAATTGTTTTTTTCGGTTAGGAGTTCCTTCAGGAATAGGTATTGCATCCTCATCATCTAGGAAAGGTTGTAAACTCCACCAGATTCCCTTTTCCGCCATTATTTTTGCGGTAGCTTCATCCGCTAGTTGTCCGTGTTCAATACATTTTACTCCTGCTCTTATGGCGCTTTGAATGGCATTTGGTGTATAAGCATGTACCGTTACATAAGTGCCCCAGTTGGTTGCCGCATCAACAGCAGCTTTAATTTCTGGTTCAGTGTATTGGGTTACATCTAACGGATCAAAATTAGAAACAACGCCACCGCCAGCCATCAATTTTATTTGTGAAGCCCCTTGCTTCAGTAATTCACGGGTACGGAGTAATACTTGATCAGCTCCATCAGCTACCATTGAAAACCCATTTCTTTCCATATAGGTAGGTGGGGAAGTTGGGCTAACAGGAATATCTGTTGTAGCTCTAAAATCGCTATGGCCAGAGGTTTGCCCGATTCCACTACCCGAAGGATAAATTCTAGGCCCTGCTACAATACCCTCATCAATGGCTCGCTTTAATCCAAAAGTAGGCCCACTAACATCACGTATAGTTGTAAAGCCACGCATAATTTCCGCTTCAGCAGCCTTTGTGGCAAGAATTTGAATATAACTTGCATCTGCAGTAAGCGCTATTTGCAAAGGAACGATTTCGGTTGTTACATGTGCATGCGCATCAATTAAGCCAGGCATTGCCAACTTCCCCTTTCCATCTATAATAGTTGTGTTATCGCTATTATCAACAACAATGGGATTGCTAGAAACCTTAGTAATTAAGTTATTTGATATCAGTATGTTACCATTTGTAAGTTGCTCATTTTTTCCATCGAAAATTTGCACATTCGTAATGAGTATATTTTTAGCAGGCGGTGGAGCAGCTTTTTGATTTTGCGACAAACCTAAAAATGGCATTAACCCACAAGCGAGTAGCAGCTGAAAGAAAAACCCTGTTTTGCGTTTCATTTTTCATTTTTTAAAAGTTAATATTTGAGTATATCCCTTATAAAGTTATGATATTCTGGAAAGGAAGGTAAGTTATTATGTCCGCCCCCTTCGATGGTAATTAGCGTAATCTTATGTGGGTTTAACTGATGTAAACTCTGGCTATGTTTAATGGGTATTAACCAGTCTTTGGTTCCGTGGATAATATAGGTATGACATTTCACTTTCTGTATCCATTGATCGGTTTGCA
>JBDKJW010000162.1:0-13920 GCA_039796395.1 Bacteroidota bacterium | reverse complement strand
TCGATTTATTACGTCTTTAAAGGCTTGAAGTTGATGATCAGGCACATTAATTTGGGCATTGATTCCCTCATGGGCTATATAGATTCTTCCGAATACATTAAGTTCATTGAGTAACTTATAGAGATCATCCCTAAACCGTTGGGGGTTTTCTATGAAAAAATAACGGTAGAAACTTATTGTTGTGCGGGTAAAAGTTTCCGCCAACATTCTCTCTTTCAGCTCTTTGCTGGAGACGCGATTGTGTAGTAAAGCCATATCTTTTTATTTAGACAACGATAAACGGTGTTCCTTTCGGAGCTGCTTGCAGGGCAGCCAAACATTACAAAGATACAATTTCTATTTTATCGAATCAGTGGTATAGAGATACGTATACCTGTTTCGGGCTTGTAGGTACCATCGGCAATGCCTCTTACATAATCAACTCTAATAACTTTGAAGATATTCTCCAAGCCAATAAAATACTCGCCATGATTTTCTCCACCTGCTACACTTGCTATGTTAACCCCAGTTACTAAAAACCAATTTAACTTTTTAAATCCGGGAATTTTATTGGTTATAAATCCATTTAAATGATATTCCATATTGAATGTTGCATAGAAGTCTGATGTGTTACTTAATTGATAATACCTTGCTAATTGAAAACTATTTACATAGTCGTTTGCAAATATGGTTTCATTACCCAAAAAGTGCTGATAATCTGGTAGTGCAACCGATTTAGCACCCAAAAAACCACCCATACTATATTTATAATTTAAACGACCAAATAGTTTCAAATTCATTTCATCAGTTACACTGAAACGCCATTTAGTAAAATTTGCATCGCTTCCTAACAACCCGTTGATACCTTGTGTAATAGAAGCAGAGAGCGTAGGATATCGAGAACCGATTCCAACTTTACGATCTGGATACTCAACATATTTACCGCCCGGTCGCCAAGTTACACCTACCGTTAATAAAGAAGCTTTATTGGGAGTCATGGGTACATTTGTAATGTCTTGAGGATAATTTGGTGATGGCGATCTTCCTTTATCTTTTCCCCAATACACAACATCTGGTAAATTAACTAATGGTAATCGGTTTTGGAATTGAAAACTACCAGTAAGATTCAACCCATTTCCAATACCTGTACTATACCCTAATCGTAGATAATCAGCTTCATAGATTTTCATGAAGTTCTGTTGTGCAAATAACGTGGTTAATGTATTAAGCCTTTCAGAAATAGGGTCTGCATTATTAAATTGGAACACTTTTCTTCCCCCAGAAATAGAGAAAGATTGAATGTATTTTTTACCAAATGTATATCCTACATCAAGCGATGGATTTACATGTTTATTTGTAATACCCCAACGTATACGAGGTGTGATAGATAAGGATTTTCTACCTTCAAATTCTTTACGAATAGTTGGCGCAAATTGTACTACTGCCCCTTCAACACTATTATAGTTAAGGGTTTGTAATAAAGACTCGAAATTGATATAGGTTTTCTTTTTTTGAATACTTATTGATTGTCCGGTTAATAGTATTCCACTCACGGTAAGTTTATTGCGCTTACGATCTAGCGAGTCTAAATAGCGTGGATCTTTACGCACTTGTTCTAAACTATCTTTCTTTTTATAATCTTTAATCTCTTCCGGTGCAAGTGGCAGTGGGCGAATGCTATCCCAATATGCCAATGATTTTTTATTAGAACTATCATTATACTTAAGAATAGTATTCGTAAACTCTTTCTTTGCAAAAACAGGTGTTAGATTGAACTTATCATACACTTGCACAAAACTTCCAAAGAAATCAAAACTGAAAAATTTACCCGCAGGAATAATTACTTGGTTTTTAATTACCCAGCCTTCTGCAGCAGGCACATACTGTTGTCGTATAACAAGTGTATCAAGCAACTGCATTTGTTGCTCTTTCAAAATTTTCAAGTCAACGCTTTCTAACCGCCAATCGTTCTCCACAATATTGATATAGCCTGAAAAAAGTGGTTCATATTTTCTACGGGGTATTACTTTAATACGACTAACCTCTTTCCCATATTCAAAAAAAGTGCCTTCAAATTTATATTTATAGTAGCTCAAAGCGTTATCAGACAAGGGAGAAATAAATCCACGCGGGTTTAAGCCACGCGGGAAGTTGAGGGTGTTTTGGTAAAAGGAAATAATCTGAGGGCTACTAAATCCGAACCCATCACTACTACCACTAACCTTAGTGGAGAGTACTTCTATTTTTTGTTTATCAACACTTTCTCTTGAATAACGGGCAATGGTTTCTGATAAAAAAATCATTTTCTTTTTACTAGAATCGCCATCTTCAAAATCAATAGTTTGGCCGAAAAATTTTTTTGGATAATCGCGTAACTGTAATTGCCCTTTGATATATACTTCGCATGTAAATTTCTGATTTTCTTTTAAGTGTTCTTCTCTTTTAGCAATCGCTTTACGTATAATTTCATATGCAGGATCTTCACCACCCGATTTCACAACAACATCTTTCAAGTCGTATTGGCGTGGTTCTAACTCAAAATGTATTTCCACATTATTCTTCGTAACTTTTATTTTCTTCTCTTGTGTAGCATAGCCCACATTTTGACAAGTAAGCATATACTCTCCTGGTTCTAGCTGAATGGCAAACTTACCTTGCGCATTTGCAGATACACCTATAGTTGTACCCTTAATGAGTATTGATGCAAAAGGCAATGGCTTTTTATCTTTTGCAGAAACAATCTCTCCACTGATAATTGCGCCAAAACCAATATGCGTTAAGAGTAGGTAAAAACCGAATAGAATTATTTTCTGCATAAGCATAAATTAGATTACAAAAAAACCGGATATTTTATTATCCGGTTTAATTTTAACATATTCTTCTACAGTTGGTCAGCGACCAACAACGCATGCTTACCCAGGAAATTTTTCTTTCCAGGCCAGCATACCGCCTACAACATTAATGGTTTCTTTAAATCCAAATGTATCTAGCATCATACATGCTTGTCCGCTTCGGTTACCACTTCTACAATATACATACACTGGCTCATCACGCATATCTTCAATAGTATCAATCTGCATGGTTTGTACATTACCAAGGGGTAATAGTATCCCCCCAATATTAAACTCTGTATGTTCATGTGGTTCACGAACATCTACTAAATTGATCTGCTCACCAGCATCAATCTTTGCTTTTAATTCCTCTACGGTTATTGTATTCATAACATTATAATTTTCCTCTTTAATTATCTCATCCCTTCGCGATTAATAGTATCTATCGTCTCGCCGGCCCCTGCTAGGCGGGGCGCTACTGCCTCACCACCGTTGTATCCTTCACTGGTGCCGTATCACTAATATATAAATCTACAACCTGCCCTTGTTTGATTTTGTTGATCACTTTCTCTCCATTAATACCAGCCTCAGCGGCAATATAATTTGGGCTCTGCTTTATCACAAAAGCTAAACTAGAATCTTTAATGGCACCGCTCGCCACAACTGCACCCAAATTAATATTTATGGTACTCAAATAGGCTTTTGCTTCACCACCTCCAACGCCACTACCTAATACAAAGCTAATTACACTGCCAATCGCAATTTTTGATCCTGGCTTTATGGGTGCATCATTATAAAGTTGTTCCAGGACCGCATTACGAGCAATATCGGGTTTGTATGTTACATAACCCAATTTCAATCCTAAACTTTGTAAATACATTTCCGCACTACGAATAGAGAAGCCTGATAAATTAGGCATTTCAACTTGTGGAGGAATACTACGATTTACGGTAAGGTAAATAGTTCTTCCCGTTTTTACTTCCGCATCTGCCTCCGGAGACTGTTTAATTACGGCCTGCTTAGCCAGCGAGTCTATATAAACTGAATCTTGTATGGCTACTTGAAACCCTTTATCTTCTAAAATTTTCTGTGCAGCTAAAATATGTTGCCCAGTAACAGATGGCACTTTCTCTTTATGCCCATACCCTGTAATCCAATCGAGTGAGCTAAAAAATAATACCACAATAAGTACTACTAAACCAATACCAGCAAGTATGTTTACCCAAAGCGGTTTATCTGTGATGAATTTGAACAAGTTTGTTTATTTATTTCTAAGATATACTATAATCTGGAATCTTCAATCTGGAATTTAACTATAAATGGTCTATCGTCTACGGTCTACGGTCTAAGTGCTTCCTCAATCACTGCACTATAAAAATCAGTTAAACTCATTCCCATTGCCCGAACTTGTTGCGGTATTACTGATGCTGCTGATTGTCCGGGTACTGTATTCACTTCCAACATATACGGTTTCCCGGTATGGGTATCATAAATAAAATCTATACGTACTACTCCTCTACAATTAAAAATCTCATACACATTTTTAGCAGCAGCAGATAATCGTTCTTTCATGGTATGATCTATTTCTGCCGGCGTTGTTTCGGTACTCTTGCCCTTGTATTTCGCTTCGAAATCAAAGAACTCGTTACTTGTTTTTATTTCCGTAATAGGCAATACTTGAATACTATTTGCTTGCTTAAATACGCCGATAGTAAATTCTCTTCCACTAATAAATTCTTCCACTAAAATTTGTGCATCTTCTTTGAATGCCTTTTCTAGTGCAGCTTCTAGCTCATTGGCTTTTGTAACTTTGCTCATACCAATACTACTGCCACCACTATTGGGCTTTACAAATAAAGGTAATTGTAATTGGGCTAATACATCGGCTGCCGGTACGGGTGTATGGCTAAATAAATGCATAGATTTTGCAACGTTAATACCGCCAAAAGCAGCCACTGCAACGGTATATCGTTTGTTCATGGTAAGCGCAGATGTAGCTGCATCACAACTGGTATAACGAATACCTAACATATCAAAATAACCCTGTAATTTTCCATCTTCGCCTGGTGTGCCATGTATGCAAAGCAGCACTGCATCAAAGTTTATTTTAATACCACCATTCACAACAGAGAAATCGTCTCTATTAACCGGAGATTTTGTTCCGTCAGTTGCTTCATACCACCAGCCTGTTGAGTTGATATCAATTTTAAATACATCATACTTTGTACGATCGATATTATCGCCAACAGTTATAGCACTTTTATAACTGATTTGTGCTTCTCCACTCAAGCCCCCAGTTACCAGGGCAATTTTTTTGTTCATACTGAAAAGTTTCTTGCAAAAAACTTGCATTTTGAAAAAGAAGACATTACCTTACCATTACTTAATTGTTGCCGTTGGCGACAACATTTTACGGCGGGTGATATTTCCCGCTCCCATAAGGGAAAAGGTGAGGAATCTTTTCCCTTTATTATATATGCATCTTTTCTTTCTTCGCCATTAATTGATCAACTGTTTCTTGGTACATTTCATCAGGTACGCAACAGTCAACGGGGCATACGGCAGCACACTGTGGTTCTTCATGAAAACCTTGGCATTCCGTACATTTATTGGGTGTGATATAGTAAGTATCTACACTGATAGGTTCGAACTTTTGATTGCTATCAACCACCGAACCATCCATTAAGGTAAATGCACCTTTAATAGTTGTGCCATCTGCAATAGCCCATTCTACGCCACCTTCGTAAATAGCATTATTGGGGCATTCTGGCTCGCAAGCGCCACAATTGATGCATTCTTCTGTTATTTTAATTGCCATAACATCATTTTGTTGGATTAGTGAATTTACATTTGCTATTCCAAAAATAAGGTGCTGCAATGACTTTACAAGAACGAATTCAATTAGTTTCCCAACTTGGGGAATATATGTTAGGGAATACTGAAGGTTGGAAAGCCATAAAGGAAAGGGCGTATCGGGAAAATCCATGGTTTATTCCCGAGTTTATTGAAATGGCTGTGACCAATATTTCCAATGCGTTTCTATCGCCCAAAAAACTTGCGGATTGGGCAGCAGCCTATAACCTACCAGAAGAAAATCCGGCTCCAAAAACGGTTGGCATTGTTATGGCGGGGAATATCCCTTTAGTTGGATTTCATGATTTGTTGGCTGTATTTATAAGCGGACATACAGCTGTTATTAAAGCATCATCAAAAGATGAGGTATTAATCAAACACTTGGTGCAGCATTTATATGGCCTAGAAGTAACTGTTCAAAACTATATTGGCTTTGCCGAAACGCTCAAAAATTGCGATGCCTATATTGCCACAGGTAGTAATAATTCGAGTAGGTATTTTGATTATTATTTTGGCAAGTACCCCAATATTATTCGGCGCAATCGTACATCTGTAGCGGTTTTAAACGGAAAAGAAACAGGAGAAGAATTAAACTTATTAGCCGCCGATATTCAACAATACTTTGGACTAGGTTGCAGAAATATTACCCAGTTATTAGTGCCGGAGAACTATGATTTTATTCCGTTATTAGATACTTTAAAACAGTATGCACATTTTATAGACTATCATAAATACAAGCACAACTATGATTATCATTTGGCTTTATTAATAATGGGTGGAAAGTATTATATGACAAATGAATCGATTATACTCACAGAAAACATGTCTCCCTTCTCTCCTGTTAGTCAGGTGCATTATCGGTACTATACAAACAGAAATGATATACCGGCCATGCTTGAACCTAAAGAAGATATTCAATGTGTGGTTGGGGAGGGTTATTTAGCTTTTGGAAAAGCACAATGCCCCACTCTTTTCGACTATGCAGATGGGGTAGACAGTATGGCATTTTTAAAGGCACTATAAAATGACAAATCGAAAAACATTTGTTAAATGGTGGCGCCGGAGAACTGTCAATTAAACAGCTTCGTTTATTTGCTATCGAAAAGGCATATCTTTTGAATAATTTTATTAAATAATCATAGAATAATATGAACTGGAAATCAGGTTTAACAATTGTAGCGATAAGTGCCACCACAGCCATTGCAAGTGTTTGGGGCTATGGAAAATTTGTTGAGCGCCAAAATGCAGGCATGCAAGAGTCGGGTAAACTACCGGTTAACTATGCTGGTTTTTATGGCAACAATAATCATAACGCCGCAGGTGGGGTAGATTTTACTGCAGCAGCTACGAGTGCAACACCAGCAGTAGTGCATATTAAAACACGTACAAAAGCCAAACAAGTGGCCAATAATCAGCAACGCCAGCGTAATCCTTTTAGTGATTTCTTTGGCGATGATTTTGGCGATTTCTTTGGCGGTGGCCCGCGTGTAATGCCCGAACAACGCGCGAGTGGAAGCGGTGTATTAATTACAGAAGATGGCTATATCGTTACTAATAATCATGTGGTAGATGGGGCTGATGAAATCAATGTTACACTGGCCAATAAAAAAATATATAAAGCAACATTGGTTGGGCAAGATGCAAGCAGTGATGTGGCTGTTTTAAAAATTGATGGCAAAGCTTTACCTTATTTAGTATATGGCAATAGCGATGAGGCAAAATTAGGTCAGTGGGTATTGGCTATTGGTTATCCCTTTACATTGGATGTAACTGTTACTGCCGGTATTATTAGTGCAAAATCTCGCTCTATTGGCATCAATCGCCAGCAAGATGCTAGTCCGGTTGAATCGTTTATACAAACCGATGCCGCAGTAAACCCAGGCAATAGTGGCGGTGCCTTGGTTAATACAAATGGTGAGTTGATTGGTATTAACTCTGCGATAGCCTCCCCTACAGGTTCTTATGCAGGCTACTCATATGCGATACCTGTAAATATGGTAAAGAAAATTGTAACTGATATAGTGAAGTATGGAAAAGTACAAAGAGCATATATTGGTATTAGCTATATTCCTGAAAATATAGGTGAAGCTGATGAAAAAGTATTAGATCAGAAATATGGCACTAAATGGAAAACGAATGAAGGTATTTTTGTAACAGAAGTGCCAACAGGTGGTGCCGCAGAAGCAGGCGGTATTAAGCCAGAAGATGTGATTACCAAATTCAACGGGCAAGCAGTAACCAGTATGTCGGAGTTGCAAGATCAACTCACACGCTACAAACCTGGAGATAAAGTAGCGGTAACTTATAAGCGTGCTGGCAAAGAATATCAAACCACCCTCACACTTAAAAATAAAGCCGGTAATACAGATGTAGTGAAGAATGTGAGTGTAATAGAAAAATTAGGTGGTGAGTTAGTGAACTTAGATAAAAAAGTAGCCACAGCAAATGATGTTGCGGGCGGTGTATTAGTAAAGAAAGTTGGCTCAGGTTTATTAAGTAAGAGTAAGATGGAGGATGGCTTTGTTATTACTGGTGTAAATGGCAAAGAGGTTACTAGCATCGATCATATTCGAATAGATGGCTTTTATCCAGGCTTTGAAGGAAGATATACTTATCCGTTGAGAATTGAGGAGTAGGTGTTTGGGTAGAATAAGTAAACTAAGTATACCTAGTTACTTAGTTTACTTATTTACTTATTTACTTAGTTACCTATATACTATAATAAACCACAAACTCCCCTGCCTGCAATTCAAAGCTGGCTTCGCCTTGAAAGGTGAAGGACAGTTCGGAGAAAAGATTACGGAAACCTCCTTTCAGCCATTGGTGATGCACATTGATATGCAATCTATTTTCAGCACTCACATTTAAGATAACTAATACAACATCATTATCTCTTCTTCTTAAATAGGCCATTATTTGATTATCATGAGCTGATGGAAGAATAAAAGTTTCACCACTATGTACTGCTTTATTTTTTTCTTTTAACAAAGCAAGTTTGCTGTAAAAATCATTTAACTGCAATGGTGCATTCCATTCAATAATATCTTTATCAAAAAAAAGTAATCGCTTTGTATTAGGGCTTTCTTGTCCGCTGTAAATCATCGGCATTCCCTGCCAGGTAAAACAAAATACAGCCCAGGCTTTGGCTGCATGTTTATACTTTTCTATTTCAGTACCGTTCCAACTATTTTCATCATGGTTACTTGTGAAAAATAATTTAATAGCTCCATCGGGGTACTGTGTATAGGCGTGTAATACATTCCTTATTTCGGAGAGAGTAGATTCGCCTTTGGTATATCTACCCGATTCATGCATCCACCACCAGGCATAAGTGGCATCGAATGCATTGTGATATTCCATTACTTCACACTCAGCTAACCAGAATAAGGGTTTGATTGCATCTAATTTTTTTCGTGCGTCTACCCAAAAATCGAGTGGCACCAAATGCGCCATATCACAACGGAAACCATCAATATCACACTCATCTACCCAAAATTGCATGGCATCGCGTAATGCCAATCGCATATCTGCTATTTCGAAATTTAAATCAATCACATCTTGCCACCCATTACGTTCTGTAAAATTTCCTTCCGCATCCTTTAAAAACCAATCGGGGTGCTCGGTAGTCCAATGATGATCATAACCCGTATGATTTGCTACCCAATCAATAATAATCTTAAACCCTAACTTATGTGCATGCTTTACCAGTTGTTTGAAATCGTTTAACGTACCAAACTCAGGATTGATAGCTGTGTAGCTACTACATGCATAATAACTACCCAAACTACCTTGTTTTGCTTCTACACTAATAGGCGTAATAGGCATAAACCAAAGAACATGCACACCCATATCACGTAAGCGGGGCAAATGTTGTGCAAATGCTTTAAAGGTTCCTTCTGGTGTAAACTGGCGGATATTAACTTCATACATGGTAGCGCCTGTTGCCCAAGGCACTACGGGAAATTGCTGCTTCATTTTAGGAAGATAAGTTATTCCTTTTGTAAAAAGGCAAAACAATAACTCAATAATACAACGATTAATGCACCTGCAACATTCAACCATAAAAACCCTAAGCCAATGATTTCCATTTTATCGAGCGCAAATAATGTAATAACAGCTAACTCACCAATAACCGCTGCCCAAAAAACTGCATTTGCGCCAATCTTCTTCCAATAAAAAGCTACTAAGAATATGCCTAAAATAACGCCATAAAACAAAGAGCCTAATACATTTACTGCTTCAATTAAGCTACCCATACCACCCGCAAGTTCTGCAGTGATAATACAGAAAATACCCCAGCCTAGTGTATAGTATTTTGATACCCTATATTCTTGTTTTTCAGAAACTGTTTTTTGCTGAAAGCGTTTATGAAAATCAATCATAGTGCAAGAAGCCAATGAATTGAGTGCTGCAGCAATAGAACCCCACGCTGCCAAGAAAATAATAGCAATTAATAAGCCTACTAAGCCACGTGGTAATTGATCTACTACAAAACGAAGAAAGATATAATTAGTATCATTTGTATCTGCACCTGGGACCGCTTTGGCAATAATTGTTTTATAATTTTTCTTCATCCCATCTAATTCCTTAGATACAATAGCTACACTGTCTTTATACTTTTGCTGATGATGTAGTACAAATAATTTTGCGTGGGCTTGCTGTGTAAGCAACTTATCATTGAATGTATTTTTTACCTCTCGCAAAGAATCTTTATAGCTTGTTTTATAGGCTGTGTTTTCAATAGCACTATTAAAAAAAATAGGTGCTGGTTTAAATTGATAAAACGTAAAAAGTAATGCGCCCAATAATAAAATAGCAAATTGCATAGGCACTTTTACCAATCCATTCATAAGCAACCCCAATCTACTTTCTGTTGTATCTTTTGCTGTAAGATAGCGACCCACTTGCGATTGATCGGTTCCAAAATAGGAAAGTGCCAAGAAAAAACCACCAATTACACCACTGATAATATTGTATCGATCTTTCCAATCGAATCCATTATCTGTAATACCTGTTGTAATTACATTTAATTTACCCGTTGCGCCACTAACCTCCAAAGCTTCTGAAAAACCAACACCTTCCGGCAAATGATGCACAATAAAATAACCTGCAGCGAACATACCTCCAAAGATGATCAGCAACTGCAATTGCTGGGTATAAGCTACTGCTTTAGCCCCCCCACTAACTGTATAAATGATGAGCAAGCCACCCATTACTAAGTTGGTATAAAAAATATCCCAGCCCATTAAGGATGATAGTATAATGGAAGGCGCATAAATACTGATACCTGTTGATAAGGCTCGAGATAAAAGGAATAAGGAAGAAGTGAAAACCCTTGTTTTAATATCAAATCTTTGTTCTAAAAATTCGTATGCGGTGAATACCTTTAATTTATTATACAGTGGCACAAAGCTTACACATAAAATAACCATGGCAATGGGTAATCCGAAATAATATTGCACAAAACGCATTCCATCGGTAAATGCCTGCCCCGGTGCAGATAAAAAAGTGATAGCACTTGCTTGCGTACCCATGATGCTGAGCAGCACCAAGTACCAAGGCATATTACGATTACTTAAAAAATAGCCCTCTAAATTTTTGCTGGTTTTGCTTTTATATAATCCATAGCCAATAATACCAAGCAATGTACAGGTTAATATAATCCAGTCGATTTTACTCATGCATAATTACGGGTAAACCAAGTAAAGAAAATAATCAAGAGCAACAAAAAGACAATAACAAAAATGTACCAACTTTTCCAGCTACGAAATAATGGAACTTTATCAGTCATAATTTATCGTTTTGAACTTAGTAATCCACCTGCAAGTAACCCAAGTCCTAAGCCAATGAGCAATCCAATCTTTACATTCTTAATGATCAATCCAATGATTACACCAATGATAATGAGTGTGCCAATACCAATTCTTTTTCTTGCTTGCATAAGCTATTTATTTGAAGGTAGTGCAAGAATATTAGCTAACAAGCGATAGGCTCCTGGCACACCAGCTGGCAACTGACGAAATAATGCTAAACTCACATAAGTAATATTACCCTTGCCATATTTAGCTGTAATAAAGCTACCACTTGTAGGCTTCTCGCCTTTATCATTCATAGATAATAAACTTTCATATGGAGCAGTTACTGGTTCCATTTGGTAAGTACTTCTTTCTTGGATCCATCCTTCAAAATCTTTTGCATCTATTTTATTAGGATAGTTCAATAATGCGTGCTGTGGCAATAAAAAATTAACCGCCGCATTTTCTTCAGTTACACGAATACCGCTCATAGCAAATGGAAACGGACCAAGCTTCACACGCTTATTACCTACCTGATTACTCTTTAAATATTGAACGATTAAGTGGCCTCCATTTTGAATAAATCGATTTAAAATATCATTCTTATTAGTAAGCCATTCAAAAATATTATGCGCCCTAATACCGATCATAATTGCATCATATTTCTTTAGCTCTTCATCAGTTACTGATGATTCTGTTAAATAGCTTAGCTCATAACCCATCGCTGAAATGGCTTCTGGCACTAAATCTCCAGCCCCAATAATATAGGCTAGCTTTTTAGGAACAACAATAATAGGCTCAGCAATTACGGCCAAATTATCTTTATAGAAATAATTGATAGAAGGAATATGATCGTACTTAATTACTTTCAAATAGTGTTCGAAAGAAGAACGTTGACCGTTTACTGTAATGGTTACTTCTGCACTTACATTCTTTGGTGTTTGTGCTAAAAATAATTTCGAAACATTTGCCACCGAACTATACACTGCACCAGCTTCTAAATGAAGTGTAGTATCACTGTTAGTTATATATGTACCATTCTCTTTTAATGCAATTTGTACCGAAGCATTTGCCGCTGTAATATTCGATTTGAACTGAATGCCGATAGGCTGTACCGGCAATCGTTTTTTCTTTTCGTTTAACAAATGCGTAAGTAATACATTTTGATTTAATGAAACTACTATTGGCGTGATGATATTTAATGGTTGATACACTTCACCTCTTACAGCATCTACATATTTGTACTGCACGGGCTTATCCATAGAAAAAGAAATACCATCCATACTAAAAATAAACCGAGAAGTATAGGTAGGTTTCGAATTGGGCATACCAATATCCTTATAATCATCAACCGAAAAAGTACCTATATCCGCCATGCTTTTTTTCAACCAATAAGGTTGTGAAAAAGGAATATTTTTTTCGATAGTAAAAGATTTTACAAAGTTTACATTCGCATTTGTTGCTAACACAGCATTGATACTTGTATCAAATGTTTTTTCCAACCCTGTAAATAACAATACCTGATCTAACTGTATGGGGGATGTAGTTCTTTTATTGATATTAAAATTGATGTTTATTTTTTCTCCACTAACGCCATATTCTGCCTCAGTAACTGCTTCTACAAAAAAACCGCTACAAGCAATAATCAGTTCTTCGATTTCTTTTTTCTTCTGGCTCCACCAAATATCGGCAACAGCCCCTTCGAGCTGAAGTTGCTTATACACGCCTATCAATCCTTTTACCGTATATTCAGGATGCTCAATATTATACTGAGCTATCAAATTGTTGATCATTGAACCAATGATCTCCCCATTCTTTCCCAATCTACTCCAATCTGTATTTACCCCCTCCATAAAATCATCTTTTATGGGTTCTCCGTCAATGGTGGTTAGGTATTCCATAATAGGGCCTTTTCTACGTGGCCTTCCTTCACCCTGACTCTTATGCATACTTCTTGCTTCACCACCAATTTCACCATAATTCTTACCAAGCAGCTGATTATATACCCCCGCATCTAATTTCAATTGATTATCACTGGTAGTATTAACCGAGCCAAAATTGAAAGTATTCCACAATAGTCTTTTTGCCTTCCAAATACGCACACCATTTTTTAGTTGTTCAGGAAACCGATTTGGATCAGCTGCTGCTTTATACGCTTCAATGGATAATACAGCTGAAGCAGCATGATGACCATGGCCGGCCCTTGCATCTGGTGGAAAGCGATTGATGATTACATCGGGTTGATATTTTCTAATCACCCACACGATATCTGATAATACTTTTTCTCTATTCCAAATAGCTAAAGTTTCTTCGTAAGATTTACTAAATCCGAATTCATAAGCACGTGTAAAATATTGTTCACTCCCATCCATTTTACGAGCCGCTAATAATTCTTGTGTTCTTATCAATCCCAAGTCTATCCCTTGCTCGGGGCCAATAAGGTTTTGTCCGCCATCACCCCT
>JBDKJW010000161.1:0-5740 GCA_039796395.1 Bacteroidota bacterium | reverse complement strand
ATTAGTAGTAACTTCTCGTAACCCGTAACTCGTATCCCGTAACTTATTATTAGCAACTTCTCGTAACCCGTAACTCGTATCCCGTAACTTATTATTAGCAACTTCTCGTAACCCGTAACTCGTAACTCGTTCCTCATTTCTCGCGAAGCGAGAAATGCCCACCCCTGCCATCACCAATACACAAGCTGCGGCCGACCAGGCTACCATGCGCATGATGCCTGCTGCTTTAGCAGGTGCAGGTAACTCATGCTCAATACGATCCCAAACCATGGGGCGGGGCGTATCGCTATCGAGCTCGCTGCGATTTTCTTGTAAGTATTTTTTAAATTGATCCATTGATGATAAGTTGTTTCGTAATACGTTCTTTTAAAAGCTGCTTAGCACGGTGGTATTGACTTTTACTGGTAGATTCACTGATACCCAGTTTGTCGGCAATTTCTTTATGCGGATAATCTTCCAATACATAGAGGTTAAATACTTGCCTACATCCATCAGGTAAACTTTTTATTTCTTTATGTATCACCGAAAAATCAACCGTTTTCCACCACTCCATATCTTCTGTTGGCATATTCTCTTCCTTAGCTTCATCCCAATCGTCCCAGTAAAAACTTTTTTTACTGAAGCGAATACATTCATTTACTACAATACGCTTGAGCCAACCACCAAAAAGATTTGCTTCTTTGAGTTGCCCCAAATTTTTAAATGCTATTAAAAACGATTCCTGTAAAAGATCTTCCGCATCGGCGCGGTTGCCGGTCATCCTAGTACAAATATTAAACATCGCTTTGCTGTACTGTTCGTATAACCACGATTGTGCAGCCCGGTCTCCTTTCGAAGCCTTGGTAATCACAGCCGTTTGTATGTTTATTACTTGTTCCAAGCAGTTTCCGCTATTAAGAGTGTATAGTTATAAAAAGGTTGGAATATGTTTCAAAAAAAAATACCCTCCAAGATGGGAGGGTATTTATATAGTATTTTTTATTAATATTCAGCTTGGATAGGCTTATTGGCCATGATGACTTCTATTTTTTCTATAACTTCAGTACTGAGTAGGTTTACTACTTCCAGGGCGTTTAAATTATCTAATAACTGCTCTTTTTTGGTTGCCCCCAGTATAGCTGTTGTAACATTGGGGTTTTTAATACACCAGGCAATACTTAAAGCAGGTAAACTTACACCGATTTCGGTTGCAAGGGCCTGCAACTGCTTTACTTTGGCTATTTTCTCATCCATAATCCAACGGTCTTTTAGCCAATCGAATCCCGGAATGGCCAACCTACTATCTTCTGGTATACCATTATTGTACTTGCCAGTTAATAAACCTGCCGCCAGCGGGCTCCAAATGGTAGTACCTAAGCCCACATTCTTAAATATCTCGGTATAGTCTTTTTCTAATTTATCACGCTCAAATAAATTGTATTGAGGTTGTTCCATGGCCGGACCAATTAACCGATAAGCCTGTGCAACTCGATGGGCTTCCATTATTTCAACTCCACTCCATTCGCTGGTACCCCAGTACAATATTTTACCTTGTTGAATAAGGGTGTTCATGGTAAACACTACTTCTTCAATAGGGGTATTTTTATCGGGGCGGTGACAAAAAAATAAGTCTAAATAATCGGTTTGTAAACGTTGTAAGGCTTCGTTGCAAGCTTCTGTTAAGTGTTTTCTGCTTAAACCCGTTTGATTCGGTTTATTGTTTTTGCCCCTCCATCCAAAATAAGCTTTAGAAGAAATGGTATAAGAAGTACGATCCCAATTTTTTGCTTTTAATACACGCCCCATCATTTTTTCACTCTCTCCTAAGGCATATACTTCGGCATTATCAAAAAAATTCACACCTGCATCATAGGCAATGCCCATGAGTTCATCAGCCAATCCATCATTAATTTGTTTGTGAAAAGTAACCCAGCTACCAAAGCTTAATACGCTTAATTGTAAACCGGTTTTTCCCATTCTTCTGTATTCCATTATTGAGTTATTAGGTTATTGAGTTATTGTTTTTTTGTGCTGTCGGGGATTATCAGATAACTTCCTTCAATCACATTATAATAAGTAAGATCGGTAAGATCTTGATTAGAACGAAAACCCTTCATCGCATAAATTTTCTGTTCAGTAAAACGCTGAATAGTAGTTACAGGTTTATCTGTATAAAACTTCCCCGCTGTTTGATCCCAATATAGTTCACTGGTATATAAAGTATCACCTGTATTGATACGAATAATAACTACGCTATCTCTTAGGTATACCTTATTTTCTTGTTCAAGGTATCGCCCGTATTTGGCTTGTAGCTTACTTTCTATTCGGGTACTATCGTTAAAAAATTCAACGTATAATGTATTCGGGAATTCAGTTTTTAAAGCACTATCGCCTTGGTATCTGAGCATTAGGGGGGCTATGAGCTTTGCCTTCATTGTACCACTCAAACTCAAATAGCTTACAATATTTTTTCCTTCCTCAACCGATGTTTTTCTGGCACTTAAATTTTTTACTTCATTTACATCGTTCTCGCAAGCTATAATAAAAAAGCAGCCCAAGGCAAGAGCTGCTATAATTTTATTTGTATGGGAGAAAAAGTTAGTCATATTTTCTTTTGATAAACCAAATATCGCTTAAACTAAAACCAACAGATAGTTGGAGATAATTCTCTGTGATATTATTGGCTGATGACCCCCGTTTACCAATTTGTAAAGCTGTTTGCATGGTAGTGTATTGGGTTTCATAAGCTCTCCATTTACGTATAGGTAAGCCTGCGCCTAATGATACGGTAAATGTTTTCAAACCATTACCATCTGCATTGATATAATCTTGTCCGTAATTAAAACCCAATCGATAATTAATACTTCTTAAATAATTGTTGCTTGCTTGTGGATTCGGACTAATCTGCGCCCCCAATTTTACTACCCAACTATTGTTGAGTGCATCAGGCTGGTTGTAAAAGCGGTAGCGCGTCCATTGTGTAGTTGCATATTCCAATCCGATCGACCATAATTCAAAAGTTCCGGCAGTGGTACCAACTCTTTTACTCAATGTAGCACCCGCTTCATATGTTGCAGGAATAACTACATTGCCTTTAATATTTTCTGTATGAAGTACTGTGTCTATGCCTACGATCGCACCAGATGAGGCAATTCCAAATGTATATTTATCTACGTTTTGCGTTGCATTCAAGTTTTGTTGAAAAGAGGCTATGGCGCCTATACGTAAAGCATACGATTCGCTAGTGCGTGCAATTTTATCTTCTTGCTTAATGATATCAAATTCATATTGTATACCACCTTGTAAAAACATTTTTCCGAAGTTTGTTTTTACCGATTGGTTAGATTGGTAGTAACTTACTGTATCATTAAAGAAAGTAATTTGGGTATTGGTTTCTCTTCTACCAAAACTATATCCGGTATTAAAGCCAATATTCAATTTTTTCCATCGCTTGGCGATACCAATAAAAGCCTGGTTAAAACCACCGCTACCACTATATAAAGTACCAGCACTATCACCAGCTAGGCGACCTTTGTCTGCAATAGAATAATTAATCCTACTTATTGGCTTCAATCCAAAAGCAAGGCCTATTCCTTTTGCTTTACTAATAGGCATAGCAACTGCTGCATACGCCGGAATAAAATAGATAGAACTAAATGATCCGGCCGGGTTGGCGCTTTTTAAATTTCTTGAATCAATGGTTAATCCCAAATCATAAGTAACCAAATTAAAAAGGTTGCCATATGATGCCGGGTTATTGAAATTAATGGATTGCCCAATGTTACTTGTAATACCATCGGCATAACTTGCTTGTAACCCACCCATGGATCTAGAAACAGTATGTTGTGCACCTACGAGGTTTCCAATACCATATCGAGAGAAAGGAGAATTCACTTGCGCGAATGAAAAAACGGTAAATAACATGCAACTAACCACATAAGCCAGCCTACCTGTTGTTGAACTCACAAATTGCATATAATCCTTTATAAATTAGATTTTGGTCGGCAAATATCCTGTTTTTTAGGTGCGGTACAAAAAAAGGCATATCCCCCCCGGTTAATAGCACGTTAAAGTTCCCATATTTCTCGCTGTAAGCATCAATAATACCGTCTATTTCCTTCGACATGCCCAATATTACCCCACTTAACAGGTTTGTGCGGGTATCATAACCCACCAGGGGAAAATCGTGCGCTGCCTCAATAATGGGTAATAAAGCTGTATGCTCGTGCATGGCCCTAAATCTCATTTTCATGCCCGGAGAAATACCCCCACCAAGGAATTCACTGCGATTATTAATGAAATTGTAAGTGATACAGCTTCCCAAGGCAATGATTAAATTATGACTACCTGGGAAAAGATATACTGCGGCTGCTACAAGCGCCAATCGATCGGCACCAATGGTTTCTGGCTTACCTACAGGCGTAGTAAGGGGTAGCTTACTCCTATGATCTAATTTATGAAACCTTGTGCTTGCAGCTAAAATTTTTTCCAAATGGGGTGGATGATGAATAACGGAAGAAAGAATACTAAAACTAGGTTGATAATGGGTAATATATTGTGCAATGGTTTGTGCCTCTAAATCGGGTAATACAACTTCCTCTTTAAAATCAGCCCCTTCAAAAACAGCCATTTTTGCTCTCGTATTCCCCAAATCAAAACAAAGTGTAGTATGCATAATAGATGAAAATGTTCGTTCTTTGAGCACAATTTAGGTAAAATGAAAATTGCCGGGTTCACGATTATCAAAAATGCAGTAAAGAATGATTTTCCGATTGTGGAAGCCATTCGATCTATTTTGCCCGTGGTAGATGAAATGATTGTATTGGTAGGTGATTCAGAAGATGATACGATTAAGTTGATAGAAGCGATTGAGGATACAAAAATTAAGATCCATCATTCTGTTTGGAACCGAGCACTGAGGAGCGGTGGTACTGTTTTGGCGGATGAAACCAATAAGGCTTTTGATTTAATTGGAACTGATGTTACTTGGGCTTTTTATATACAAGGCGATGAAGTAATTCATGAGAAATATCATGCTACTATTCGTACAGCTTGTGCCACCTATGCAGCAGATCAAAGGGTGGAAGGGCTACTATTTAAATACCTGCATTTTTACGGCACTTATGATTATGTAGGAGATAGCAGGAAGTGGTATAATCATGAAGTGCGTATTGTTCGCAACGATAAAACCATTCGTTCTTTTAAAGACGCGCAAGGGTTTAGAAAAGATGGAAATAAAATAAAAGTAAAAGCCATTGATGCCGAAGTATATCATTATGGCTGGGTGAAAGATCCTGCACAGATGATGGCTAAGCAAAAAGATGTTGGTAGGTTTTGGCATGATGATGAATTGATGAAGGGCTATGAAGTACTACCAGATACGTACGATTTTAATGCTTATGATTCTTTGGCAAAATTTACCGATTTGCATCCGATTGTAATGAAAGATAGAATTGCTCGAAAAAACTGGCAGATTGAATTAGATACTACACGCAAAAAATTTTCTTTGAAAGAAAAACTGTTATATCGTTTTGAAAAGCTTACCGGTATTCGCCTGTTCGACTTTAGAAACTATACCATTATTCGATAATGTAACTAGCCATAAGGGCCAAGCATGTAGTAAAATGCCAAATTGAAAATTTAAATTAGCTTCAACCAAGCAACTCACTGCAATAGCTATACTCCAAATAATAATTTCTTTTTGTTTTGTTTTGTATCCCCACCCAATTGGATAGAGTAACCAGGCTGTAAAGCAAAGCAG
>JBDKJW010000160.1:0-8583 GCA_039796395.1 Bacteroidota bacterium | reverse complement strand
TCGTGTAATGGTAGATGCAGATAACACAGAAGCAGCTAAATGCTTGTCTTTTATGGAGTTGATGATGGGTACTATTTCAAAAATATTCGCAATTACTTTTGCTGTATTGAAGTCATCATTCATGAACTCGGTAAACTCATTTACAAGCTTACCTATTTTTTCATTGAGTGCCGTATCAGTTCCTGCTTTAGCCGCTGCAAAATTTTCTTGCATAAACCAATCATAGGCTTCCATCAAACGCTTTAATGCTTTTTCACTTCCTTGTAATGCCTCGTTACTAAAATCGAGTGTACTACGGTATTGAGATTGTAAAATAAAAAAGCGAATGGTAGAAGGGGCATACGCTTGTGTAAGTACAGCATGATCACCCGTAAATAATTCACTGAGCTTAATTACATTACCATAACTCTTACCCATTTTTTTACCATTGATGGTAATCATATTATTGTGTAACCAATAACGTGCTGGTAGTTTATGATTGCATACCGTACTCTGTGCAATTTCACATTCATGATGTGGAAATTGTAAATCCATACCGCCGCCATGTATATCAAATTCTTCGCCTAAATATTTAGTAGCCATGGCCGAGCACTCAATATGCCATCCGGGGAAACCCTCTCCCCATGGGCTTTGCCAACGCATAATATGCTCGGCAGGTGCTTTTTTCCAAAGTGCAAAATCACTTTTGTTGCGCTTCTCCTCTTGGTTATCTAACTCGCGTGTAGTAGAGAAATCGATATTGTATTTTTCTACATCAAAATAAACAGAGCCATTGGCTTCGTATGCATAACCATCGGCAATGATTTTCTTGATCATTTCAATTTGCTCTACAATATGTCCGGTTGCTGTTGGCTCAATACTGGGTGGCAAATTGTTAAACTGCGTCATCCCCCAATGAAAGAGAGTAGTATATTTCTGTACCAACTCCATCGGCTCTAGTTTCTCCAAAACAGCTTTTTTGCTGATTTTATCTTCTGCCTCACGGCCTTCTTCTTCAAAATGACCCGCGTCGGTAATATTGCGCACATAACGAACCTTATATCCTACATGCATCAGGTATCTGTAAACTACATCGAATGTAATAAAAGGGCGAGCATGGCCTAAATGGCTTTCGCCGCTAACGGTTGGTCCGCATACATACATACCCACATAAGGGGTATTAATCGGTTCAAATACTTCTTTTTTCCGGGTAAGTGAGTTATATACTTTGAGCGCCATTGGCGCGAAATTATTTTATTTTTTCAAACGAAGGTCGGAAAGCAGCATAATATGATCACTTAAAAATTCATCTACGAGCTCAAATTGCTTTACTTCAAAGCTTTTATCGGGTAAAATATAGTCGATTCGGAGGGTGGGAGCTATGGAAATAAAAGTTCTGCCAACGCCGAAACCCCTTTCCAGGAAAGCATCTCGACGGTTTCCGCGGATTTTGAAATAAGTGTAAGAATTGGGTACATCATTAAAATCACCACAAATTAGTGATGGATAAAAACAGGTATCTAATGCGGCACGTACAATATCGGCCTGAACACCTCTTTTTTGATAGGCAGCCTTCATTTTACGAATTATACCCTTCGAAGCTGATAGCGACTCATTATCCTGCTCCTTTATGCGTTCAATGTTTTGATAGTCTTGTTTCTTAAACTTAAAAGATTGCAGATGTGTAGTGTATATGCGGATAGTATCAGCACCTTTCAAAATATCAGCATAAATTAAACTTTCAGCAGCGGGAAAATCGATTTTACCAGTAGCAATAATGGGGTAGGTTGAAAAAATGATAGAGCCCGACTTATAATTATTCCCACCGCGATTGTAATCGGCAGAGAAAAAATAGTAAGGATGTGTTTTAGTAAAGAGGGCTAAATTATTTTCACTAGCAGCTGTGTTGAATTCCTGTAAGCAAATAACATCAGGATTGAATTTCAGCATACAATGGGCAACTTCAACCCTTACTGGTACCGTATTCTTTTTGTTTTTACTTATGCCATTAAAGCTTTGAACATTCCAATCTATAATTCTAAGACTATTATTAGGCTTTATTTTTGATAATGCGCTATCACCGCCCCAGGCAAATACTACCGGAATTTGTTGATAACCAATAGCAAGGGCCATGAATGAAATTAATGACCAAGCTGGCCTACTGATTAACCAAAATAGCAAAAAGAAAACTAGAAGAATGAGTAGATAAGGGGTAATGAGGGGGAGAAAACCATGCATCCACCAAGATGAAGGGTTTATAAAAGGCGAAAGCGCTGCCAACAAAAAAACCAATCCCAAGACGATATTAATGGAAATGATGAATGTTTTAGAGGTTCTTCTTAGCCAGTGCTTAGCCATCACTAAAAGTACAAAATTATGGCTTTATTTCAAGATCAGTAATGATGGGGTAATGATCCGATAAACGTAGGCGCGGAGAGTAATACTGCATAGTACTTATCTGCTTACTTGTTAAAACAACATCAATGCGTAGCGTTGGTAAAATACGGGAGTAAGTGCCACCCCATCCAAAGCCTTTTTCAAGAAATGCATCATGGGTATTACTTCGAAGCAACTTATAAGGATATCCGGCGGGTACGGAATTTAGATCCGCACAAAAAATGAAAGGCGTATTTTGTTTGTTGAATATAGCTGCTATTTGTGCAGCTTGTTTGGTGTGTATTTTATCGAAGTAAGCTAATCTTTCTAATCGAGAAGAATGAAGTAAAAAAGCAGTATCTTCTTTCATATAATCGAGATAGCCAATATTATCTACTGAAATTTCCTTTTTATTCAATAGCATGGAACGCAGATGGGCATTGAATATACGTAATGGTTGATGATTAAAAAGTATATCTGTATAAGCGATACTCTCTGCAAGTTTTTTATCGGTAAAGCGAATATGACCACTATCTTGAATTTTTATTTTTGAAAAAATAGCCGTGCCATAAGCTTTCCCATCTTCACTAAAATAATAATATGGATAGCCTAAAGAATCGCGAAAGAAAGCAATATTATCATGGCCATTACCTAATTGCAAGTGTGTGAAATCTTGCAAGCAGAGTATATCTGCTTCTATACTTTTAAGAAACTGAATGGCTAGCTCATGCCTTTCATTCCAAGATTTTTCTCTCCAAATAGCTTTAAAAATAAAATTATCGATATTCCAACTCAATATGCGTAGGCTATTGGGTTTCTTTTTTTGTTGAAATGAAGATGTACTATTAAATGCGAAACTTACTTTAGTATTATTATAGCCAAATGGTAAAATTAATAAAAGCAATAACCATTTCTTATGATTGATAATGGCTGTTAGTAGGGTAGAAACGAGTAGTAGTATTTGAATAAGCGAAAAGCTTAAAGCTAAATAACTAATACCATCCCAAGAAACCGGATGTATTGTATGTGTAAAACAGGCGGTAACATATAATACCGCTAACAAAATAGTGATGGTAGAGAGCATTTGTTTCATTATAGCTCTTCTTGATCACTGGCTCTCTGCAAGAATGCTTTTTCTTCATCACTTAAAAAAGCATAGCCATGTTGATTAATTTTATCTAAAATAGCATCTAGTTTCTGTTGGGTAACACTGGTTATTTTTTCATAGGGTTTACGATTGGTTCTATAGAAATGTTTTTCAGCAAAACTTTTTTGGGTATGTTTTTTTTCTGGACTAAATAAATCATCTAACCAATTAGCAAATTGAATCATCCAAGCGCTCCAATCATTGCCCTTTTGTAGTTGTTTCATAAAAATAAAACCAAATGCACCACCTACTAAATGTGCGGCAGCAATACTGCCATTACCACTAGCCAGTGTGGCAAAATCTATAGCTACGAAAATGAGCGTGAGCACCCATAAAGGAATGCCCCCATTGATGAGCGGGAACAATCGATAATCAGGGGCTAGCGTTGTGGTGGCAACTGCAATCGTCATTACAGCAGCACCTCCGCCCATAAAGGCACTAGTATTCGCCATATTTCTTTCTAACACAGGAACAAGATTATTGCATGCAACGAATACGATAGCACCAATAAAACCACCATATAAATAGAGGGGTATTAATCGGTTATTACCTGCCAAATCTTGTAGAATATAACCAAAAGCCCAGAGCCATAATATGGTTGAAATTAAATGCCATACACTACTATGGGTAAACATGGCTGTGATGAAAGTCCAAGGACGCGAAAAGAAAATATCGGGTACGGGTGAAAGGGTAAACCAGTTTAATACTTGGCGATAAAAAAATTCAATAGGTGTATCTGTTAAAAAATAAAAAACCTTAATGGAGGCGAAGATGAGGAATAATAAAGTGTTTACTGCGAATAATAAAACCAGGTTATTATTATCCTCGCCGAGTAAAATACTTTTTGGTGATTTATAGGAGTCGATAGCCATATATTAATAAAACGATTTTTTATTGGTTTTGTTCCAAGTCATAACAATTAATAAACCTACCAATGCCCCACCAATATGTGCCCAACGAGCTACATTATCGCCAGCAGAATTCCGTAATGCAAAGAAAAATTCATAGCCAAAATAAAGTAAGCCAATCCATTTAGCTTTTACAGGGAAGAGAAAATAAATATAGATATAGGTGTTAGGAAATAGATATATAAATGCTGCCAGCACCCCAAAAACAGCGCCACTAGCACCCAGGGTTGCCGTATTAATAGTTGTATTGTAATACGTAGTTAACATCCTAAATACCTGCGTAGATAAACCTGAATCAGTATCGGCGGTTCGTAATGCATCTAATAAAGAGGCTTTTTCGGTAAATTCAATTTTATTATCGCTTATAAATTGAATCATTGCCCTATTGAATTCGTTACCGCCAGTTGCGTGTAACCGAACAATATTTTCGTAACCATTCAATAAAGGGATAAATTCATAACTCAAAAAAAGTAAGTGAATAAGCGCTGCGCCTAATCCGCAAATCAAATAGAAGATTAAAAAACGCTTAGATCCCCAAAGGTTTTCTAATACAGCACCAAACATCCAAAGCGCAAACATATTTCCGAAAATATGGGCTAAATCGCCATGCAAAAACATATGCGTAATGAGTTGCCAAGGGCGAAAAAGCGGACTTTGCCAAGCATGTAAGGCTAAATTTTCTTCAAAAGAAAATAAAGCGGTAGGGCCACTAAATGTTTGTTGTGCCAAAAAAAATAGCACATTGATGATCAATAAATTTTTAATGATCGTAGGAAGGATTTCAAATCTACTCGGACGAAACTCAGTCATGGTTTACTTTAATTTCAATTGAACAACATTTTCGATATGCAAGGTATGGGGGAACATATCTACGGGTTGAATTTTTGTAACAGTATATTTTTCATCTAATAACGCTAAATCACGGGCTTGTGTTGCAGGGTTACAGCTAACATATACAACTAATGGGGCTGCTATATCTAATAATTTCTTCACCAATTTATCATGCATACCGGCACGGGGAGGGTCTGTAATGATTACATCGGGCCTACCGTGTGTAGCAAAAAAGTCATCGGTACAAATATCAATTACATCACCGGCAAAAAAATGACTATGGCCTACCCCATTTAGTTGCGCGTTTTCTTTAGCGTCTTCAATAGCATCGGCTACCACTTCTACCCCCACTAATTTTCTAGCTTTATTACTTACGAATAAGCCAATACTTCCCGTACCGCAGTATAAATCGTATACCAATTGAGCGCCATCTAACTCCGCAAAATCACGGGTAACGGCGTATAGTTTTTCGGCTTGTTTGGAATTAGTTTGAAAAAAAGACTTAGGACTAATTTTAAACTGAAGCTCTTCTAGTTTTTCGATGATGAACCCTTTGCCGAAATAAGTAATCGGGTGTTGATCATATAAACTGTCGTTCTTTTTACTGTTGATGGTATAAAGCAATGTAGTAATCTGTGGAAATTGCTGTAAAAGCATATTCAGCAAGGCTTCTCGAGGCTCTTTATCTTCATAAGCTATTACCACGTTCACCATCCACTCGCCAATAGTGCTATTGCGTACTAATAAATTTCTGATCCAACCCGTATGTTTTTTTATATCGTAAAATGGAAGTTGATGATCCAGCACAAATTTAGCAACAGCATTACGGATTCCGTTAGTTGGTTCTTCTTGCAAGTGGCAAGTATCTATTTCAACTACTTTATCAAAAAATCCTCGTACATGAAAACCAGCAGCACCGGGCTGTTCAGCCAATTCACCCGCAGCTTTTAGTCGGCGAAATTCTTCTGTTGGAATAAATTTTCTGGTAGCGAAAGTGTATTCCATTTTATTGCGATACTGCGTTGTTGCCGTAGCGCCAATAATCGGTTGAATAGTAGGCAAAGGTATTTTAGCAATACGCGTAAGATTATCGGTAAGGCAACATTTGCCATTGGCAACCACCACATACGCCAAAATGTGTACAAAAAGGGTTTACCCTATCCGCTGAAAATGTGTGTGTTTTTACCACGAAGCCTTCTGCCCAATCGGCTTTGCTTTTAGATAGTTGAACATCTACTACATCACCAGGCACAGCCCCTTCAATAAAAACCACTTTTCCATCTACTCTGGCTAAGGCTTTTCCTTCGGCGGCATAATCTACTACAGGTACCTGCTCCAGTACCACTGTTTTACGTTGCTTTTTCACCGGGTAAAGGTACGAATTTGCATTGCCTTTGTTTTTGTAATTTCATACCCGAATTCAACACTATGCGTTATAAACAGATTTTGTGTTTTTATTGGTTTTGTTTGTTGGCAGGAATAGTGGTGGCGCAAACGCCCAAAACCACCCTAAAAGGCTATAGCATACCGATTACCATTACTCCGCTTAAGAATACAAAAGTGTATTTGGGTTCCTATTTTGGCAAAAGCATGACCTTGGTAGATTCTGCAAATATCAACGCAAATAGCAAGGGCGTATTTCAGGGCACTAAAAAATTAACAGGCGGTATTTATTTTGTGGTATCGCCTAACTATAGCATTTTATTTGAATTGCTAATGGATGCGCAGCAGCAATTTAGTATTGTGGCCGATACGGCGCAAAAAGAAAAAGCCGCCATTATCGGCTCTCCGGATAATGATATTTTTAAACAATATTCTGTTTTTTCTACTGTGAAGGGAAAGTTATTGCAACAGTTAGAAACGGAATTTAGGGCTGCTAAAAACCCAACGGATTCAGCCCGATTACGTGAGCTGATTATTAAAACGGATAAAGAACTAAGAGGCTATCAAGAAAATATTATCAAAACAAAACCGCAGAGTTTATTGGCCATGTTGTTTTCTGCTATGAAGCGCCCTACTGCGCCGCCAATCCCTATTGTAAAAGGCAAACCCGATTCAGCTTATCCGTATTTCTATGTAAAAAATCATTATTGGGATGGCATTAGTTTTAATGATGATCGTTTATTGCGAACGCCTTTTTTTGAACCCAAACTCGATGAATATTTTAAAAATTATGTATCCCCCAATCCCGATTCTATTATTCAGGAAGTGAAAATGATGTTATTGTATGCACGTACGGGAAAAGAAATTTATCCCTACTTACTTACAAAGTTTACAAATAAATACATGACCCCTGAGTTTATGGGTCAGGATAAGGTATTCGTATATATTTTTGAAAATTTTTATGCCAAAGGGGATACCGTTTTATTAAACCCTGCATCGCGGAAAACTGTTACAGAAAGGGCTTATAGCCTGATGGCTAATCAATTAGGAAACCCTGCGCCTATGCTCGATTTAGTGGATACGCTGGGGAAACCTGTTTCATTATACGCACAAAAATCGCCCTTTACTTTAGTAGTTTTTTGGGATCCTAATTGCGGGCATTGCAAGGAAGAATTACCGCGGATAGATTCTATTTATAAAGCAAAATGGAAGGTGAAGGGTGTTACTATTTTCTCCGTTAATATTTATGAAAATGAAATTCCTGCTTGGAAACAATTTTTAGTAGAAAAACAAATTAGTAGAGATTGGATACAAGCTTATCAAACCAAAGAAGCTAGAGATGCCGAGCAAAAAGCAGGTGCACCGAATTACAGGCAACTCTTTGATATTTTCAAAACACCAACGCTTTATTTGTTGGATAAAGACAAACGCATTATGGCCAAACAATTAACCATTGAGCAGTTTGATGCGTTAATGGATGCTAAACAATAGCATTCACCACATTCCAAATAACTTTTGGTTTACCGAGTGTATAGTAATGTAGTACAGGTACTCCAAAGGCTTTTAATTCCTTGCTTTGTTGGATTAACCATTCGGTACCCACTTGCTCACACTCCAGATCTGTTTTGCATTTGGAGATTGCGTTTGATAATTCAGTAGGTATATCTACATGAAAAATACGGGGTAGTATCGATAACTGTTTTTTATTGGTAATAGGCTTTAAACCTGGGATGATGGGCACCGTAATGCCCATATCTCTACATGCTTTTACATAATCAAAATACTTTTGGTTATCGAAGAACATTTGGGTCATGATATAATCGGCACCTGCGTCTACTTTTTCTTTTAATCGTTGTAGATCAATTTCTAAGTTTGGTGCTTCAAAATGTTTTTCGGGGTAACCGGCAGTGCCGATACAAAAATTGGTTTTCCCCCCATTTTGTATGTCTTCATCTATAT
>JBDKJW010000159.1:0-5746 GCA_039796395.1 Bacteroidota bacterium | reverse complement strand
GTTGAAGCTTTAATGACAATTAAGACAGCTATACATAGCAAAGAAATACCCGTAATAATTTACCTGAATACGGATATCTCAAGTGCAGATGAGTTACAGCTTAAAAAAGTGTCAGATGCCATAGTGCGCGATTCTCCTGCAGTAAATAATAGGCTTATTGATGAGTTGGAATTATTTTTATATAAAGTACAACAAGATGTTAAGCAACCCGGTATTTCATCAGATACACCCTTAGTAGATGTTAATTTAAAAGGCAAGAAAATATTAGTGGTAGACGACGATATGCGTAATGTGTTTGCATTAAGTACCGTACTTGAAAATGAGGAAGTAAATGTTATTACAGCAGCCGATGGCAAAGAATCGCTAGAAATGCTAGCCTATAATCCTGATGTAGACTTGGTACTCATGGATATTATGATGCCTGAAATGGATGGGTATGAAGCGATGAAACTAATACGGCAAGATCTTCAGTTTAAGCATCTTCCAGTCATTGCTTTAACTGCAAAAGCAATGACTGGTGATAGAGAGAAGTGTATAGCAGCTGGTGCTTCGGATTATATTACCAAGCCTGTTGATATACATAAATTATTGTCTTTAATTCGAGTATGGTTAGCAACATAACGATGGAAAAAGAGTTAGACTTTATCGAAATGGAAGGCATACTTGAAATACTTAATCATAAATTTGGTTACGACTTTAGAGATTATGCAAAAGCGTCTTTGCTGAGAAGAGTAAATAAATTTGCTACTGAAAATAAGATATCAAATGCCTATGATCTTAAATTCTTTTTGTTAAATACAGCTGGCGCATTTCAACACTTTTTGCAAGAAATAACAGTAAATGTTACAGAATTATTTCGCGACCCACAATATTATGCTTTTTTACGTAATCAGGTAATTCCTGCTTTAAGTTCTTATCCTATCATTAAAATCTGGCATGCGGGTTGTTCTACAGGAGAAGAAGTTTTTTCTATGTGTATTTTATTACATGAAGCAGGATTACTCAATAGAACAAAGATATACGCAACTGATATCAATCCACAAAATATTGAGAAGGCTAAAAAAGGGATACTGCCTTTACGGGCAATGAAAGATTTTACAGCTAATTATATTAATGCGGGTGGAACACATGATTTTGCAGATTATTATACGGCCAGATATAGCCATGCTATAATTCATGATGTTTTGCGTACGCCAATAATTTTTTCTCAGCATAATTTGGTGGTAGATCAACCTTTCAATGAATTCCAATTTATTAGTTGTAGAAACGTTATGATCTATTTTAATCGGGTTTTGCAGGATAGGGTACTTCAAGTATTTTATGATAGTTTAGCTAGTAGGGGTTATTTAGGAATTGGCCTAAAAGAAACATTGGCTTTTAGTAAGGTAAAAGGGTTATTTGATACAATGGATGGGCAATTAAAAATTTATCGAAGAAAAGCATGAGTAAAGGCAATGAAATAATTGTTATTGGGGGGTCTGCTGGTAGCTTTCCGATTATTATGGAAATACTTCCCGTTTTGCCACCCCAATTGGCTATACCTATTGTAATTGTATTACATAGACTAAGAAATGTTTCAAGTGAAATGGGACAACTTTTTTCAAAGGTTGCCAAACAACAAGTTATTCGTGAACCCGAAGATAAAGAGCCAATAATAGCGGGTAATATTTATCTGGCTCCACAAAATTATCATTTACTTATAGAGCCAGAGAAAATATTTAGTTTAGATTATTCAGAACAAGTAAATTACAGTAGGCCATCTATTGATATGACATTTACATCAGCTGGGGTTGTTTATCATAATCTTTGCCTAGGTATTTTACTGAGTGGTGCTAATAAGGATGGCGCTGAAGGTATCAAGTGTATCATTAAGAATGGGGGGGCAGCCATTATTCAAGATCCTTCAGAAGCTACCTATTCTGCAATGCCTGAAGCTGCCATACAAACCAACCCAACAGCTTTAGTAGCCAATACAGCAACAATTATTCAAATCATTAAAAATACTTTAGTACAATAATATGGAAGCAAAGCATACACAATCTGAATTTTTGATATTGTTAGTAGATGATCGGCCCGAGAATTTATTATCACTAGAAGAAATATTAGATCAACCCAGCAGACGCTTTATAAAGGCTAATTCGGGCAATGAAGCACTAAAAACAGTACTTAAGAATGAGCATATTGGATTAATTATGCTAGATGTTCAAATGCCTGATATGGATGGTTTTGAAGTGGCGCGTATATTAAAATCTAATTCTAAATCAAAGGATATTGCGATTATTTTTGTTACAGCCATTAGTAAAGACGAGCAATATATCTTAAAAGGATTTGAAGAGGGTGCGGTTGATTATTTGCAAAAACCGCTGGATATTAACATTACCAGGGCTAAGGTGAATGTATTTGAACGATTATACCACGCACAAACAAAGCAAAAAAATTCATTGCTAGAAGTTGAAAGAGTAAATAAGCAGCTTGAAAAATTTATGTTTATTGTTTCACACGACTTAAAGTCTCCTTTAGCAACCATTAGTATGCTTGCCGATTTATTGAGAAGAGATGAAATGATTAAGCGGGAAAAAGAATTAGAAGAAAATGCTTCAATTATATTTAATGCCTCCAATAAATTGTCGGGTATGATTGAGTCGATTCTTGCTTATTCTAGGCAAAGCATGACGGAACAAACCACTGAAGAGGTTAATACGTTTACATTGGCGTCTGAAATTGTTTCGCTATTATTTTTACCCAAACACTATTCAGTTACTATTGCTGAGGCACTCCCAACTATTTATACTAGTAAAATTAAATTACAGCAAGTATTACAAAATTTAATTTCAAACTCAATAAAATATAATGATAAACCGAATCCGTCAATTGAAATTGGTGTAACTGATAGAGGAACTTGGTACGAATTCTTTGTAAAGGATAATGGTCAAGGGATCTCAAAAAAAGATAATGAAAGAATTTTTAAGTTATTCGAAACAACAGAAAATAAAAGTGTTAAAGATAGTAGTACAGGTGTAGGCTTAAATTTATTAAAAGTATTGGTAGAAGAGCAGGGGGGTAAGATTTGGGTAGAAAGTGAGCAGGGGCTAGGTAGTACTTTTTATTTTGAATGGCGTAAATAGAACCACCCATAGCCGATTAACATAGCTAATACAGAAGCAAGTAAAACGGCAATCTTTGCAATATCTTGTTCAATAGGGTTACTAAAAGCTAGTGTAGCCAGGAATATACTCATTGTAAAACCTATACCACAAAGTATGCCAGCGCCAATCATCATATGCCAATTTGTATCGGATGGTAACTCAGCAAACTTCTTTTGGATCATAAAATATGTTGCGCCTACAATTCCCAAAGGTTTACCAATTAATAAACCTGCCATAATACCCCAGCTAAAAGAGGATGTGAATATTTGATTGGTATTTTCCGGAAATACGATGGCGGTATTCGCTAAAGCGAATAAGGGCATGATAATAAAATAAACAGGTATATGAAGTTTAACTTCAAAATGGTGGAGTTGCTTTACAGGCACCATAAATGCGAGTAATACGCCAGCAACGGTTGCATGAATACCTGAGTTAAACATTGCATACCATAGTAATACCCCTAATCCAATATGAACCCAACCAAATGATAGTTGTTTTTTGTTCAAATACCATAATACTAGCATGATTATTAATATCAGAAACAAATAGCCTATAACTAACCCATTGCCATAAAACAAAGCAATAACAACAATAGCGCCTAAATCATCGATGATGGCAAGCGCAGTAATAAATATTTTTAGTGCAACTGGAATACGTTTACCGAGTAAAGATGCAATACCTAGTGTAAATGCAATATCTGTTGCCATTGGTACTGCCCATCCATTCATAAAAGCTGTTCCTTTTACACATTGGCTATAAATAATAGCAGGCGCTATCATGCCACCTATAGCCGCAATAACAGGTAAAAGTGATTTTTTTATTGAAGACAATTCACCACAAACCAATTCTCTTTTAATTTCCATACCAGCCAAGAAAAAAAAGAAAGCCATAAGGAAATCATTGATCCAAATTAGTAAACTATTGGGTATGGATAGAAAACCAATATGGGCGTGATGTTCATTCGAATCATGTAATCCCCATAACCAAATTTTTGTATAATCTGCACTTGTAAAAGAAATATTAGATAAAACCAATGAAATAAAAGTGCAAACCAGCAGGGTAATACCAATTGCTCTGCTATCTTTAATGAAGAGACGTAAAGGGTTTATTATTTGTTTTTGAAATAAAGATGTAATCGCCATATCAATTAGCTAAAATATCAAATTTAGATTTTGGTCGTTTCTCACTTAACCATTTAAACCCACGTAAGCGTAATTCATCATGATTCACTTGCCGCATAGGATAAGTAGTTCCGTCTAAGTTTCTTAAGAAAACAACTTTTATAGGTTTACTATCATCAAAAAATATATCAATAATATCGGCGGCGGATTTATTTACACCAACAAATTTTTTATAGTCATCTTGGGCATAATAAATATTTTCTGCATTGCCCTTTGCGCGCATGGAATTGATTTGTCCATCCGTAAATAAAGCATTAATCGTTCGGCCTTTTAATTGGTTATAATACGCAGCGCTGTCAACACGATTAATGGCCAACGCATTTTCAAAAACATATAATCGTTCGGGTTTCTTTTTTTTCAAGTACAAGTAAATGGTATCACCTGTAATTTGGTTATTATTAGCCCATACTACAGGACTTTTAAATAACCGGAATACAGAATCTTCTAAGGAATAGAATAAACTATCACCTCCCGCTTGTAAGGAATCAGAGAAAATTCGGACATTATAGTAGGCTTCAAAAAATTTATCCGTACTATCTTCTTCTCCTTTTTTTAATGCGGGGCGGGGTAGGAGTGAATCGCGCACTTGCATTACTTTTCGCGTTTTTTTAAGATCAGATAATCTAGCCGAATATAAGGTATCCGCAGTAATATAAATGGTATCAGCTTTTTGCTTAATGATCAACAATGGTTTTTGGGTAGCTACCAGTGCATCTTTCTTTTTATTTGTTTTGATATTATTGGCGATCATATCAAAACCTTGTGCTGTGTCTTTGCTTCTGTATACTGCATTGCCCCTGAATTCCCCTAAACCAGTTGAATCATCAAAAGCCATGTCGTCGGCTGTGAATGTAGAACTACTATCTTCAATGATAGCCCGTTTGTAGAGCTCTGCCTTCTTATTACGCATATCATAGAACCCTTCTCGGGTGCGTATTGTTCTTTTATCTTTTATATTATAGATAATGGTGGGTGCAGTGAATGTTGTAAGCTCAGTAGAAGTATTATATTGCAAAGTATCGGTTGTGATCTTTGTATCAGGATCAATCATTACTACTTTCTTCTTAAAAATTACATCTTTTGTATCACCATAATAATAACCTTCTGTACTTGTTAAGGTAGATTTTTTACTCACTAATTTACCCCCACGTAAATAAGTACCAATTTTCACATTCACATCATATTCTAATTCTTCAGTTGTAAGGGTGCCCTTACCATCTGTTAGTCGAACTTTTGTTTTTAAAAATGCCTTTTTTTCTTTACCTAAGTATTTTAAGTATTGTGCATAGGTATGTATACTATCTGCATCATTGATGTGTACATTTCCAAATGCTTCAAGTGTATTTAATTGTCGGTTTAATACAGCACTATCTGTATAAAAAAGTGTTTTCCCTTGCTGCACACGAACATTTCCTGCTA
>JBDKJW010000158.1:0-5751 GCA_039796395.1 Bacteroidota bacterium | reverse complement strand
ACCCCACCTATACCTAATAAAAAACCCATGTTAATTATTTGCGAAGCAGATTCATAACTTCCACTAAAGCAATGGAAAATTCCTTTCAAACCCTTTGCAGCAAAAGGTTTTACACAGTCAATGGTTTCCTGCATGGCATTCCGGGTATGAATTACAATAGGCAAATGATAATCGAGCGCCCATTGCATTTGTTGCTCAAAAGCAACTATTTGTTCTTTTTTATGATCCGTATCCCAATAATAATCAAGTCCGATTTCTCCAATAGCTGCAAATGTTCTTTTCGCTAACCATTCTTTTACAATGGTTAATTCTACTTCATAGTTGTCTTTCACATAGCATGGATGTAGCCCCATCATGGCAAAACAATGTGCAGGATGTTTTTCTTCTAAAGTCATCATCGCGGGAATAACTGAACTATCTATTCCTGGCAAATAAAAACGCTCAACTCCATTATCTATAGCCCTTTTGAGCATTTCATCTCTATCATGTTCAAATTCTTCTAAATAAATATGGCAATGGGTATCAATCAATTTCATCCCGCAAAAATGATTTTTTTTTCATTCTAAGAAAATAAAAGAATCCAAGTGCCGTTTATAGCTTACGACAGGTGATGATTATGATGAATAAAAAAGAAATTTAACTAATGCAGCAGCGGTGATACCCCACCAGTTGCTGTTATCGCTGTTTTCATAGGGTACGGATTAAAAACAGGCTGGGGTTTCTACCCCGGCCTTCCCTTTAAATATACCAGCCCTTCGGGCTTAAAAGAAGCAAGTAGCAAAAATTCTTGGCTTACGGACTCCCCGGACTTCCCAGACTCCCGGTCTTTCCAACTTCCTTATTGTTAATATGCCCATAATATTAGCTTAACAATGGCTTAACATAGCCCCGCTACTTTCGCAGCATTAAATTAATCGGCTGTGAAGAAGCATTTATCTCTTTCTCTTTTTATTTTGTTATCATCCTTCGCCATTGCACAAAAAGGAAAAATTACGGGTAAAGTTACTAATAGCCGTAATGAAGGTCTTGCAGGCGTTACCATCAAAATATCAGGAGCTGCCACAGGATTTAGTAAAACCGATATCGAAGGCAGGTTTAGCTTACCCATCGAAGCGGGAAAAAAATATAGTATCCTCCTATCTTATATTGGTTATAAAAACAAATCAATTGATGATATCAGTACCAATAAAGCTGGCGCAGAAGATTTTTTGAATGTGGTATTAGAAGAAGCCGGCAAAGCACTTGAATCGGTAACTGTAAAAACCACTGCCAGAAATACGGCAAAGGGTGAAACGGTAAATGCACTTATTGCTTTTCAAAAAAATACCAATACGGTAGCTTCTGTTATTTCTGCTGAAGCAATCCGCCGATCTCCAGATAAAAACACAGGTGAAGTACTAAAAAGAACACCTGGTGCAAGTTTGCAAGATGGTAAATTTTTAATTGTGCGTGGCTTACCGGAAAGATATAATCTAGCCATGCTCAATGGTGTACAGTTGGGTAGTACTGAGCCCGATCGCAAAGCTTTCTCATTCGATTTAATTCCTGCTAATATGATTGATAATATCATTATCAACAAAGCATTTGTTCCTGAATTACCGGGCGAATGGGCGGGTGGTTTAATTCAAGTAAATACAAGAGATATTCCTTCCAAAAATTTTTTTAATATTCAAATCGGTGCTGGGTTTAATACGCAAACAATCAGTAATAATTTTTATCGATACCAAGGTGGTAAAACCGATTGGTTGGGTATCGATGATGGTACACGTTCATTACCGGGGAGCTACACTACTAAATCCCAATTTGATGCATTATCAGCACAACAGAAAACAGCCATTGGAAAAGAATTCGAAAATATTTGGAACCCCACTATAAGTAATGGTATCAACCGGTTTAACGGACAACTTCAAGTGAGTGGCGGATTTAATATTACGGGCAAAAGAAACAATAAGTTTGGCGGTATTTTCGGACTTACCTATAACCGTAATTCACGCTATTTAAAAGGAACAAATAACGGGTATGCATTTGTTGGTAATGGTTCTTTCTCGCCCGATTTTGCATTTGATGATGATCGCTATAGCCATGATATATTATGGGGCGCTCTCGGTAACCTTACATACCAAATCAACAATAATAACAAGGTATCTTTCAAAACCCTATTCAATATCAATGCCACCAACTATACCACTGTAAGAACGGGGGTAGAAGGAAATGGTAATACTACATTAGATAGTACACGTGCCTATGAACTTGGGTTTAAACAGAATACATTCTGGAATAATCAAATAACGGGTGAGCATAATCTTCGCCCGAATGTTTTAAAACTAAAATGGTATGGCTCATTCACCGTATTAGATGGCTATATTCCGGATCAACGTAGATTGTATTATCAGAAAAATAATTCAGCAGCAAATAGTCCCTATATAGCTTTATTATCGAATGTATTATCTCAAAAAAGCGGTAGCCGTTTTTATCAGAATCTAAATGATTATGTATACGCCGCAGGTGCAGATGTAGCCTATAATTTTGATATGTTTGGATCTAAGCAAACAATAAAAGCGGGTTATCTTTTTCAAGTAAAAGATCGGTTGTTTGATGCCAAACCTTTTTCTCTTTATTTACCAAGAGATAATCCGTCTTTAAGACTTCAAGCGCCAGATCAAATATTTAATCCTGCTAATTTTGGAGATGGGTCGGTAAATAGTAACCTATTAGCATTCGATGCCATAAAAGGAAATTTATATCGCTACTTGGCCAACACCATTCTTAATGCTGTTTATGTGCAGTTCGATAATCAATTTGGATCTAAGTTACGCGTAGTATGGGGCGCTCGTTTAGAAGATTATGATCAGTTAGTAGGCAGTGTTAAAGCCTCGGATCCTCGTCATAACTATTCTCGTGTTCGTGATATCTTGCCAGGTATCAATGCCACATACAAAATTGATAATTTAACGAATCTTCGTTTATCAGCTTCGCAAACTGTTGTACGTCCTGAGTTTCGTGAGTTAGCTACTTTCCAATTCTATGATTTTGAACTAAATGCTGCAGTACAAGGCTTACCTACATTACAGAGAACCAAAGTGTCTAATATAGATTTTCGGTATGAATTATACCCTCGGGCTGGTGAAGTAATTACGGCTGGTATCTTTTATAAACACTTCGATAAGCCAATCGAAATGATTTTTAATTTTGGTGCAGGAGGTGCAAGTTCATTCAATTTTGCAAATCCTAGTAGTGCCAATAGTTATGGTTTTGAATTAGAATTTAGAAAGCGATTAGATTTCTCTCCGTCCCTCAAAAACTTTACTTTCCTAGCAAACGGTTCTTATATATATAGCCGTGTTGTTGATCAACGTTTAGCATTAGATCGACCTCTACAAGGGCAATCTCCCTATCTCATCAATGCATCTATATTGTATGATGTAGAAAAGCAAGGCATATCTGCTACATTATTATACAATCAAATTGGGCGAAGAATAACTTTTGTTGGAAGTCAGGATCAACCAGATATCTATGAGTCATCTCGACCAGTATTCGATTTTCAAATCACTAAGAAATTTGCGCAGAACAAAGCCGAGTTTAGGTTAAATATCCAAGATATATTAAACCAGAAATTATATTTCTATCAAAACCCAACTGGTAATACACGCTTAAGTAAAGCAACCGATCCTAACCGTTTAACGCGTCAGTTCGGTACTAATGTTTCTCTAACTTTTGGATATAGTTTATAATTCTTCTATTAAAAATATAAATACATAAATATGAAAAAGTTGATAGTGCTGGTAGCTGCTCTCACAGGAATAGCAATTACAGGCTGTAGAAAAATTGAAATTGATGGTGTGGCTGGTAATATTATAGTACAACCACCTATAACTGGTGGACAAACCATTACCCTTTCCGGAAGAATTAGTAAAGACACTGTACTCAAAGCCAGCAATACGTATATCCTGAGTGGCTTAGTATATATGGTGAATAATGCTACAATGACCATTGAGGCAGGCACTACTATTAGAGGTGATTACCAAGGTGCAAACGTAGCAGCATTAACTATTACGCGTGGAGCAAAAATTGTGGCTAATGGTACACAAGACAATCCGATTGTTTTCACTAGTAACTCACCCGTACCACGTTCGGGCGACTGGGGAGGAATCGTAATCTGTGGCCGCGCTTCTGTAAATAGTAGTACAGGTGGTTCAGCAGGAACAATAACAGTAGAAGGAGGTATTGATAATTCTTTTGGGGATGGAATTGCTGGTGGCGGCGCAACCCCCAATGATGATGATAGCTCTGGTGTGCTTCGTTATGTTCGTATTGAATATGCTGGCTATGCATTTCAACCAGATAGAGAAATTAATAGCTTAACGATGGCAGCTGTAGGTAGAAAAACGGTGATTGATTATGTACAAGTTACGTATGCCAAAGACGATGCTTTTGAATGGTTTGGTGGTACAGTTAACTGCAAACATTTGATTACATACAAAACACAAGACGATGATTTTGATACAGATAATGGCTATAGTGGAAACGTTCAGTTTGGTATTGCTCTAAGAGACTCTACCATCGCCGATATTTCTCGTTCAGAAGCATTTGAAAGTGATAATGATGCCAATGGATCTACAAATGCACCTCAAACAAGAGCTGTATTTAGTAATATGACAGTAATTGGACCAAGAGCTACATTATCTAACAATGGTAGTTCGTTGTACTTATGTGCCGCACAAATACGTAGAAACTCGGGTATTTCAATTTTCAATTCCATCTTCTTAGGATGGCCAGTAGGTTTATTAATCGATTCAAGGTTAGGAAGAACGGTTGAAAATAATATTCTCGATAGCACTGTTCGTTTCAAAAACAATACCATTGCAGGATGCGGCCCATTAGTACCCGGTAGCCCGCTCGCAGATCCAACATCATTACAATTTATTACGGGTGCTTTGAGTTTACCTGGTTGGACGACCAACGCAGCTGGTACAGATTCAGTTAGAGCAAGATTCTTGCAAGGCGGCTTAGGCACTGTATTCCCTTTTAATACAGTACTTGCAAACACTTCTCAGGCTTTTTTAATTGCACCATTTAACTATGCTGCTCCTGATTTTGTGCCCTTCGCAGGTTCAAATGGTAATCAGGATATTTTAACTAGAGCAAGTTTTACAGATCCTAAATTAGCCATTCCCTTCTTCCAAAAAACACTGGCTCAAGACGGATCACCACTCACTTTCCGCGGTGCTTGTGCACCAGCAGGGGCAGATGCCAATTGGTGGAGAGGTTGGACGAGGTTTTTTAATTAATTTTGCATGTATATATGCAGAAGAATTATTTGCAATCTACATTTCAAGCGCGTTGTCCACGTTGCCGAGAAGGAAAGATTTATAAACGCCCGTTTACCTACACTTTTACAAAAAAGAATATGGATATGCATACCGAATGCCCTGTATGCAAACAACCTACCGAAATAGAAGTTGGTTTTTATTATGGAACCGGTTATGTGAGTTATGCCATTACTGTAGCTATTTCGGTTGCCACATTTGTTGCTTGGAAAGTATTGATAGGCTTATCTTTTGCCATCGACGATAACCGTATTTTTTATTGGCTGGGTACTAATATCGTAGTGCTTATTTTAATGCAACCCATCATCATGCGCTATGCGCGGGTGCTATGGCTTAGTTGGTTTGTATCTTATGATCCACATTGGCGAGAACATGAAGTAGAGCAGCCAGAAAGGGTGAATAAGGAGCAGGCTAATAACTGGTA
>JBDKJW010000157.1:0-5789 GCA_039796395.1 Bacteroidota bacterium | reverse complement strand
TTTCAAAGAAAAGGTAAAACAGGTTAAGAGAATTAATTTTTTGGTACTTCACCCCTCAAATACAGGAGATGTAGAGATTACCAAATCAATATACAAATACCCAAAACTCAAAAGTATTCCTGGTTTCTATAATGTAAATTTTGATGTAGCTAAACTGATTAACGACCGATATAATTGTAAAAATGCAGTAACAAGTCAATTTAAAATTTTAGTTGGAAATTCAGCAACTGATACAAATAATCATATTGAAGCTTTTGATCTTTTAAAAAAAGTAAACAACTGTGAAATTTATTGTCCATTATCTTACGGGGATGAGTGTTATAAAACAGAAGTTTTGCAAAATGGTAAAAAAATATTCGGTGATAGATTTTTTCCGATTGAATTTTTTTTGAAAAGAGAGTTGTATGTTGAGTATTTGAGTAAAGTTGACATTGTTTATATGTATCATATTCGTAGCCAGGGATTTGGGAATATCATTGCAGCTTTATCAATGGGTAAGCCAGTTTTTCTTAAAAGAAGTAACTCTTTATTTAGGTTATTTGAAAACATCGGAATCCGAGTTTATAATGCTGATCAAATATGTAATTTTAATTTGTCAGAATTGATAATAGAAAATTTTAAATTACATGCTTACAACCTTGAAATTCTTAGATCAAATTTTTCAGATGAACAAAGGATAGACTATCTTAAAAGAATGCTTGCTTAATTTAATATAAGTGTACGCTCCAATATTACTTTTTGTTTACAATAGACCTTGGCACACCCAAAAAACCTTGAATGCTCTTATTGCCAATGAATTGTCAGAGCAATCAATACTCTATATATATTCAGACGGACCAACAAAAAACGCTAGTGAGGCTGATATAAAAAATATTGAAGCGGTTAGAGGTATTATATATTCACAAAAACATTTTAAGCAAATTTTTATAGTTGAACGTGAGAGCAATATGGGATTAGCTGGTAATATTATTAGCGGGGTAACTAATGCGTTAGAGAGATACGATAAAGTTATAGTTCTTGAGGATGATATCTATGCTTCAAAAGGGTTCCTGAAATATATGAATCAAGCCCTTGAGATGTATGAGGTAAATGCAAATGTTGGATGTATCCATGCTTGGAACTATATGCTAGACACATCTGCATCAAGTAATTCAACTTTTTTTTTGCGAGGAGCTGATTGCTGGGGATGGGCAACTTGGAAAAGAGCTTGGGATTTATTTGAACCAAATGGAAAATATCTTCTTGAAAAAATTATTTCAAAAAAACTAGAATATTCTTTCAATAGAAATGGCACACATTCCTTTATAACAATGCTAGAGGATCAAATTAATGGCAAGAACAACTCATGGGCGATTAGGTGGCATGCATCACTCTTCTTAAATGATATGTATTGTTTACAGCCAGTGCGACCCATAGTAAAGAATATCGGGTTAGATGGAAGTGGGGTTCATTCTGGGAATACGACTATTGAACAAACCACAGTTGATTTTATTGATGTTGAAAGAATTGATGTTGAAGAATCTGAATGGTTTTTTAAGGTATATAGTAAAATGAACAAAGGATACTCTAGATCATCTATATGGGAATTATTAAAAAACTGGGCAAAAAAATATTACCCCCTTTTATAGCGGACTTTTTTAAACTCTTTCTAAAAAAATCAGCTGCGAATGAAATTACTTGGACTGGATCATATCAATCTTGGAATCAAGTTATTAGAGAGTGTAGTGGATATGACGATAAAGAAATCTTAACAAAAACCAAAGACGCATTACTAAAAGTGAAAGCCGGTCTCTTTTCTTATGAAAGAGATTCAGTTCTCTTTGAAAAATTAGAAATTCAGTGGCCTTTGGTTGCCTGTCTTCAAAAAATTGCACTAGAAACCCCGCATCCACTTTCGGTTCTAGATTTCGGGGGTAGCTTGGGCAGTACTTTTTTCCAAAATAAATCATTTATGCCATTAGATATTGAGTGGAGTGTTGTGGAGCAAAATCATATTGTTGAATGTGGAAGTGAATATTTTGAAGATGAAGTCTTGAAATTTTATCAAACCATAGATCAATGTAAGTCTCAACGTAACCCTCAAGTTCTATTATTGGGTAGTGTACTTCCATATGTTGAAGATCCGATAGAGCTGATCAAAAAAATACTCTTTTATAAGTTTTCATATATAATAATTGATAGGACATCTTTTACTGAGGATCCTCAAAACAGACTAACACTACAAACTGTTCCAAGTGAAATCTATGGAGCAACCTACCCATGCTGGTTTTTTAATCAAGAATCATTTATGTCTCTTTTTAAGAATAAGTATGAGATTATTTCTGAAATTCAAAACGATGCAAATCCACTCTCGTTCAATAATACAAGTGGTAGTAAGATGTATTGGACGGGATTCTTTCTAAAACTAAAGAAATGAAGTCATTACCCTATATAAACCTTGGATGTGGAGCTCATTTTGATCCTAAATGGGTCAATCTAGATTTTACAAAAACTGGAGATGGTGTTATTGCTCATAACTTAACTAAGGGTATCCCTTTTGCAGATAGTACATTCGAAGTTGTTTATCATTCTCATGTGCTCGAACATTTTTCAAAGATTGAAGCAGAGAATTTTATGTATGAATGTTTTCGAGTATTAAAACGAAATGGAATTATTCGAATAGCAATTCCAAATTTAGAAGATATTGTTAATTGCTATACCCGATTAATTGCACAATTAAAAGTTAATCCAGATGATAAATATTTACAGTCGTGTTACGAGTGGATAATGCTTGAGCTGTACGATCAAACAGTTCGAAATTATTCTGGAGGAGATATGGTACAATTTCTTTCAAATAGCGAACTTATTAATGAAGATTTTATTATTAAACGATGCGGACATGAAGTGAAAGACATTATTGAAAATTATAAAATAGCAAAAAAACAGTCTCATACGATACTTAAATACCGACCAACGATTTTACAGCGTGTAAAGAGTTTGCCATCGACAATAAGAAGAAAATTAATTACAATGTTTTTGGGATCTGAAGTGAATGCATTTAAAATCGGACAATTTAGATTAAGTGGAGAAATACATAGCTGGATGTATGACAGTGTTTCATTATCAAGACTTTTGAAAACCGTTGGATTTTCAGAAATTCGAGAAGTTAATGCTAATGAAAGTAGAATTCCTGATTGGAAGAGTTTTGGTTTAGAGCTTGTTGGGGCCGAAATACGCAAGCCCGACTCATTATTTATGGAAGCAGTTAAACTTTAAATGTTACATTTCATAACCCTATTTGATGTTAATTATTTAACACGTGGCATCGCATTATACAACTCTCTAATACAGCATACACGTCAAGGAATAAAGTTATATATTGTTGCACTAGATCAACAAGTGGGTGATGAGATTAACAAAATACTTGCTTCAGATAATATAGTTCTAATTGATTTATTAGCTATCGAAAAAAAATATCCTGAATTACTTAATGTTAAACTTGTAAGAACAAAGGTTGAATACTATTTTACATTAAGCCCCTACTTGCCCTCTTATGTGCTTGCTACTTATCCTGATGTAAACCAAATTACTAGTTTGGATTCAGATATTTATTTTTTTAGCGACCCATCACAAATTTTTGAAACATATCCTGAAGCAGAGATTTTATTAACGCCTCATAATTTTCCTAGCAATTTGAAATATCTTGAAAAATATGGAAGATTTAATGTTAGTTTTCAGTCGTTTAAAAGAACAATAAATGTGATGAATTGCTTACGCAAATGGCGCGAAGACTGTATTGAGTTTTGTAATGATACTTTAGATATTGCTAATAATCGATATGCGGATCAAAAATATCTTGATAATTGGAATGCTCAATTTGAAAATGTTGTATCCATTGATTTACCAGGTTCAGGGTTGGCGCCGTGGAATATTTCAAACTTTAATATTCAAAAATCTGGAAATGATTTCTTAATCAATAACGAACCATTAATTTTTTTTCACTTTCACCATCTGCGATTTATAAATCGATTTCAAATTGCTCACGGTCTGGAAAATTATCATGCTTTGAATGTTGTATTGAATAAAGCAGTGAAATCAATCTATGAAAAGTATATCCTTAGCTTAAAAATACATTCCAAATTCCAATCACATAATGTGGAACGGTATATGGTTAAGAAATCTAATTCCTTATATGGGATTATATTCCAAGCATCGCCATATTGGCTTTTTTTGAGACCAATGATGTTTCATGTCTCTATCAATAATAAAATTATACTTTTTTCTTTTGCCATTAAAAACCGAGTTGATAAAATGATTTCATTTTTTAAAGCTAAGTTTTAATCATGATTCAATCTTGGCCCAAAATATCTGTAGTAACGGTTAACTATAATCAAGAAGCATTTATAGAGCGAACTCTTTTGTCTGTACTTTCTCAAGGATATCCAAATCTGGAATACATCATTATTGATGGCGGCAGTACCGACGGTTCGGTTGAAATTATTAAAAAATATGAAGAGCGGCTATTTTATTGGACTAGTGAAGCAGACAATGGAATGTATCATGCAATCCAAAAAGGTTTTGAATTGAGTTCGGGAGAGATTATGGCTTATATTAACTCAGACGATTTGCTTCAGCCGCACTCACTTTTTACAGTGGCCTCAATTTTTTCAAAAAACCCAAATCTGCATTGGTTAAATGGCATTCCGAATAATATTGATGAGTTCGATAGAATTGTTTTTGTAGGTGAAGTACCTAAGTGGACGAAGTATCATTATTTAATTGGTCAGTATAAATATATTCAGCAAGAAGGTATTTTTTGGACGAGAAATTTGTGGAATAGAGCTGGAGCATGTTTTAATTTGAACTATAAGCTTGCTGGGGATTTGGAGCTGTGGAGTAGATTTTTTTCTTTAGAGAAACTATATTACCTACCGATATTAATTGGAAGTTTTAGACGTCGAAAATCGGGCCAAAAAAGCCTTGAGCAACTTGATGAGTATCTAATAGAAGCAGAAGCAATAATCGAATCATTAAAACCTTCGACAGTGCAAGAGAAAAAAATAGTTGCTAAGTATAAAAGTATTTTGTTCAAGATAGCGCTTAAGCTTAATCGAAAAGAAATTTTTTATTTCTTAGGATTTTCTGATCTGTATAATATTCTTTTTAGAAAAAATAGGCACTTTGAATTTGTTCCCCAAACCCAGGAGTTTAAATTTATTGAAAGTCAATGACTCGGATATCTATTATAACTATTAATTATCAGAATCAAGTAGGGCTTTTAAAGACGATACATTCCGTCCTTGATCAGTCTTACCCTAATATTGAGTATATAGTTATCGATGGAGCGAGTACAGATGGCTCGGTAGATGTTATGAATTCATTTTCAACTAAACTTGCTTATTCAGTATCTGAGTCAGATAACGGAATATATCAGGCGATGAATAAAGGATGGAAGAGAGCTACAGGAGAGTATTGCTTATTTTTAAACTCTGGAGATTATTTATATTCTAATTCTGTTATAGAAGAAGTAGTTAAGTGCATTGAAAAAACATCAACAGACATTGTATTTGGAAACCTATTTGCTTATGATGAAAACACTGGTTTTATTTCAGTTTTTAGCGAACCAATTTCTCTATATTATTTCCAACATAATTTTATTCCCCATCCTGCTGCTTTTACGAAACGCAGCTTGCTTGAAAAGCTAAATGGATTTTATGAACACTATTCACTAATTTCTGATTGGGCTTTTTTTGTTAATTCTTTTCTTCAAAAAGCGACCTTTAAACAAATAGATGTTACGGTTACGGCAT
>JBDKJW010000156.1:0-5818 GCA_039796395.1 Bacteroidota bacterium | reverse complement strand
CGTCTACCGGCTAAGCTCTTTCACAAAATCATCAAACAAATACCGGCTATCGTGTGGGCCAGGTGTACTCTCTGGGTGATATTGTACACTAAATGCAGGGCGATCTTTTAAGCGGATACCTTCAATAGAATCATCATTCAAGTTCACATGTGTGATCTCTACATTAGGATGTTTGCGTACTGCATCAGGATCAACACCAAAGCCATGATTCTGTGTGGTGATTTCACACTGTCCGGTAATGATATTCTTCACAGGGTGATTCAATCCCCTATGACCGTGATGCATTTTAAAGGTAGGAATATCATTGGCCAACGCGAGTAATTGATGCCCTAAGCAAATACCAAATACAGGTTTCTTTTCAGCCAATATATCTTTCACAGCCGTTACTGCATAAGGCATGGCAGCAGGATCACCAGGACCATTAGAAATAAAATAACCACTGGGATTAAACTCCTTTAATCTACTATAAGGTGTTTTAGCAGGATGTACACGTACATGCACACCGCGCGAAACAAGGCATTCTAGTATATGCTGCTTAATACCAAAATCAAGAACCGACACTTTTATAGGTGCATTGCTATCACCTAATTCATACTCTTTTTCAGTACTTACTGTACTTGCTAATTCTAAACCATCCATATTAGGCGTAGCATTGAGCTGTGCAGTTAAAGCGGCAATATCACTTGTTTCAGAAGAGATAATACAATTCATAGCACCCTTAGTGCGAATATGAGCAACCAATGCACGCGTATCTACATCATCAATGGCAACGATACTATTGCTTTGCAAATAAGCATTTAAATTCTCTTTGGCCAAAATTCTACTAAACTGTTCCTCAAGATTTCTAGAAATCAGTCCACGTATTTTTACAGAACTACTCTCTACATCAGATTCCTTTACTCCATAATTACCAATATGTACATTGTTCATGATCAACACCTGACCAGTGTAGCTAGGGTCTGTAAATACCTCTTGATAGCCCGTCATACCAGTATTAAAGCATATTTCTCCGGTTGTGGTACCAATTTTTCCAAAAGCTTTGCCGTGGAATATATGTCCATCAGCTAATAATAATACAGCGGGTTGTTTTTGAACGGGCATGGATGGGTTAGTTTATCGATGCAAAAGAAATTAAAAAAAAGGAAACAAAAAAAAGGCAAAACCGAAAAACGATTTTGCCTTTAATATGATGGAGAAAATGCATTACTTATTCAGCAGCTTTTTCTTCAGTAGATGTTGCTTCGGGTGCAGCTTCTTCTGCTACTGGTGCTTCAGCAGCTGGAGCGGCTTCGGCTTTCTTTGTAGTAGCGCGGCTACGACGCGTTTTCTTAGCAGGTTCAGCAGCTTTATCGGCTCCTTTACCGTAGATTTCGTTGAAATCTACCAATTCAATCATTGCTTTTTCAGCATTATCACCAGGGCGTATACCTAATTTTAAGATACGTGTATATCCACCTGGGCGACTAGCGATTTTCGGACCAATTACTGTGAAGAGTTCTTTAACTGCCGCTTTATCTTGCAATTCAGCGAACACCAACCGGTGATTGTGACTGATTTGCGCTGCAGAAGCATTCTTCTTTGTTTTTGTAATCAATGGCTCTACATAAGCTCTTAAGGCTTTAGCTTTTGCCAAAGTGGTAACGATACGCTTATGCGTAATTAACTGGCTGGCCAAGTTTTGTAATAAAGCCACTCTGTGTGCTTTCTTACGGCCGAGGTTGTTGATTTTGTCTCCGTGACGCATGACTTGTTGTTTTTATCTTGTACCGTGTCAAGGAATACAAGATGTGTAAAGATTAATTGTCTAAATTATCCAGTCCGAGTTTACCTAGATCCATTCCGAAGCTAAGTCCTCTTTCTGTTAACACTTGTTCAATTTCAGATAAAGATTTCTGACCGAAGTTTCTAAACTTCATCAAATCTTCTTGCTCATATTGAACGAGTTCGCTTAAGCTGTTGATTTTAGCTGCTTTTAGGCAATTGAATGCACGTACAGAAAGATCTAGATCTTCTAATGGTGTTTTCAATACTTTACGCAACTGTAATACATGCTCATCAACTACATCTTCTTTCTTATCTTCTTTATTATCGAAAGTGATGTTTTCATCCGTGATGATCATTAAGTGTTGAATCAAAATGCGTGAAGCTTGCTTCACAGCTTCTTCAGGATGAATTGTTCCATCTGTAGCCACATCCAATACTAGTTTCTCATAATCGGTTCTTTGTTCTACACGGTAGTTCTCAATAGCGTATTTAACGTTTTTGATAGGTGTATGAATAGAATCGATAGCGATATAGCCAAATGGAGCATCTTTTAGTTTATTCTCTTCTGCAGGAATATAACCTCTACCACGTGCAATCGTTAATTCAATATCGATTTTAGCAGTAGGATCCATCGTACAAATTACCAACTCAGGGTTCATAACCTGAAATGCTGCTGATAATTCACCGATCATACCAGCGTTAAACTCGGTACGTCCTTTAATGGAGAGATTTATTTTTTCGTTAGCCAAATCATGATCACCTTGTTTTTTGAAACGTACCTGTTTCAAGTTTAAGATGATTTCGGTAACGTCTTCAGTAATGCCTTTGATAGTCGCAAATTCATGATCTACACCATCAATTTTAATACCCACGATGGCATAGCCTTCGAGAGAATTTAGCAAAACACGACGAAGTGCGTTTCCGATAGTTAAACCATATCCGGGTTCAAGCGGACGGAATTCAAACTGTCCTTCAAAATCTGTTGCTTTTTGTAGAACGATTTTATCGGGCTTTTGGAAGCTTAATATAGCCATAATAGAAAGTTGTTTTTCTGTTTACGGTGATGAATGGAGAAATTACTTAGAGTACAATTCAACGATCAACTGCTCCTTAATATTTTCAGGAACATTTTCACGCTCTGGATAGGTAATGAAAGTACCTTTTTTCTCACTTTCATTCCAATCTACCCAACCAAATTTTGGATTTTTACCACGCGTTTTGCTGGTAACACCTGAGTTATCGGCACTCTTTGGTTTGTAAGCGATTACGTCGCCTGGCTTACATGAGTAAGAAGGAACGTTCATCACTTCTCCGTTAACGGTGATGTGCTTGTGATTCACCAACTGGCGAGCTTCTGGGCGGCTTGCTGTTAATCCCATACGGAATACAGTATTATCCAAACGAGCTTCCAATAATTTGATGAGGTTTTCACCGGTTACACCCTTAAGGCGTTGTGCTTCTTCAAAAGTTTTGCGGAACTGGCGCTCTAATACACCATATGTGTATTTCGCTTTTTGCTTCTCTCTTAACTGTAATGCGTATTCACCTAAAGTTTTACGCTTACGAGCAGCACCATGCTGACCCGGAGGGTTGCTGTTTTTACCCAACCACTTGGCATTACCTAAAATAGGTTCGCCGAAGATTCTTGAAATTTTGGTCTTAGGACCTGTGTAACGTGCCATAGCTTTTTTTCATTTCGATTTTTTTAGCATTCGTTGCGCCGATCGGTTAAAAATCGTAAAAAATAAATCGGGCAACCTTTTGTAAATGAAACCTTATTGGCTCAAAAAAATTAAACGCGTCTTTGCTTGGGAGGTCTACAACCATTATGTGGCATTGGTGTAACATCTTTTATAGATATCACTTCAATACCTGATTGAGAAATAGAGCGGATAGCTCCTTCACGGCCAGCTCCCGGACCTTTGACAAAAACCTCTACACGCTTCAAACCTGCTTCAGATGCAACTTTTGAAGCATCGGCAGCAGCCATTTGTGCGGCATAAGGCGTATTTTTCTTAGATCCTTTAAAACCCATTTTACCAGCACTGCTCCAGCTAATTACTTGACCGGTTTTGTTGGTAAAACTGATAATAATGTTGTTAAATGTAGCAGAGATTCTTACTTCTCCTGCTGCGTCTACTTTCACCACTCTTTTCTTCGCAGCGGCTTTCGCACTGTTTTGTGCTTTTTGCGGTTTTGCCATTTTAGTTCTTTTTAGGTAGTCTGTTCTTTTTAAAATATCCCTCAACGGGAACCTGTTTCTCTCCTTCCGCCTTCGGCGGATATCCAATACGCAGGATTTATATAAAAGCAAAAGCCTTCCGTGTGAACGAAAGACTAATGTTTATTATTTCTTAGCTGCTTTTTTCTTGCCAGCAACTGTTTTACGCTTACCCTTTCTTGTACGGCTATTGGTTTTGGTTCTTTGTCCGCGTACAGGTAATCCTTTACGATGACGCAATCCACGATAGCAAGCAATATCTAATAAGCGCTTGATGCTCATAGATACTTCACTACGCAATGCACCTTCTACCTTAAACTCATTATTAATGATATTACGGATAGCACCTTGCTCTTCATCATTCCACTGGTTTACTTTCTTATCGAAATCAATACCAGCTTTGGTGAGGATATACTGAGCAGTTGAACGTCCGATACCAAAAATATAGGTCAGACCAATTTCACCTCTTTTGTTCTTTGGTAAGTCAATACCGGCAATACGAGCCATATTCTAGTTTAATTTATACTGTTTGTTATTTAATTAGCCTTGGCGCTGCTTAAAGCGAGGATTCTTTTTGTTAATCACAAATAGTTTTCCCTTGCGCTTCACGATCTTACAATCGGCACTACGTTTTTTAATGGAAGCTCTTACTTTCATTTTATTGCTTTTTTCTATTTCTTTATTTATACCTAAAAATGATTCTACCCCTACTTAAATCGTATGGGCTCATTTCCACCCCTACCTTATCACCAGGTAAAATACGGATATAGTGCATCCTCATTTTACCGGAAATAGTAGCCAGTATTTCATGACCGTTCTCTAACTTCACCCTGAACATAGCATTGCTCAAGGCTTCCAGAATCACTCCATCTTGTTTAATCAGCGGTTGTTTCGACATACTGTTTTTGGGGCTGCAAAGATAGTAGTTTCATCCTGAAAAAGGAAAAAAACGTGCAAAAAACTCTTCAAAATGTGGAAAAATAGCCTAAAAACTTACATTGGGGCCGTTGTTAGGTGTATTTTGGTCATGTCGTGGTACTGATTTTGGAGCTGATGAACATACTGTACATTGGGATGATGACGACGATCTTCTCGGTACCACATTTCTATTGAAGAGAAATCATTGGCTTTTGGAATTACCAATCTAAAAGAGCCTTTCATATACTTAATAGAGCCATCATCGTTCTGTTGCTTTTGAAAACTCAGGATTTGCATAGCATCATCGCTTAAGGGGAATGGATGTAAGTGATCGGTACTAAACCAGAATTCTTGAACATCTGTTCTTAAGCAAACCTGCTTTTCATCCCCATTTAATCCGGTTACTTGTCCCTGCCACATTTTACCATCAAACTCACCTAGCATGTAATCGCCAACTTTAATTTCGCTGAATTTAATCATATAGCATTTCGTTTTGTGATGTTAAGATAGGGAATTTTTGAATATTAGATACGAGATTCGGGTTTCGGGTTTCGAGTGCACAAATAATAACCCGCAACTCGCACCCGTAACTCATAACGGTCTACGGTCTATCGTCTACTCCGCCCAACTCATCGTATACCCTTCATGCTCAATTTCTAAAGCTTGTTTAGTTAATTGTAAGGGATGAAATGTATCTACCATTACTGCCAACTCACCAGTTTCCTTCTTCCCTATACTTTTTTCAACAGCACCAGGATGTGGCCCATGTGGTATACCTGCGGGATGCAAAGTAATCATACCGCGTGTTACATTTTTGCGGCTCATAAAATCGCCATCTACATAATATAAAACCTCATCACTATCGATATTACTATGGTTATAAGGTGCGGGAACTGCATTTGGGTGGTAATCGTA
>JBDKJW010000155.1:0-6519 GCA_039796395.1 Bacteroidota bacterium | reverse complement strand
TTATACCCCAGCAGTAATGGTAACTACGAAGAAGCTAGAGAACTCGGTAGAAATAAGAGTCAAAGACAACGGCACGGGTATACCCCAACATATCAAAGAAAAAATCTTCCAGCCCTTCTTCACTACCAAACCCACAGGGCAGGGAACGGGACTAGGATTGAGCCTGGCTTATGATATAGTAACAAAAGTGCATAGTGGGAAGTTAGTAGTGGAAAGTGAGGAAGGAAAGGGTACGACGTTTATTGTAAGGATACCAAATTAAATTTATCATATGATAAATCGAATTGCAGAAGAAAGGCTTATTAAACTATCAAAAACATTTAGGAGTGTTGCGGTAGTAGGGCCAAGACAAAGCGGTAAAACTACATTGTGTAGAAAAGTATTTCCATCTAAGCCCTATGTATCTTTAGAAAATCCTGATATACTTGAATTTGCGCAAGCAGATCCAAGGGGTTTTTTGGGACAGTTTAAAAACGGAGCAATTTTAGATGAAGTTCAACGCGCACCGCATCTGTTTTCTTATTTACAGCAAATATTGGATGAAACTAAACGGAAAGGACTATTTATATTAACTGGGTCTAATAATTTTTTACTTCTAGAAAACATAAATCAAACATTATCAGGGCGTGTTGCCTATTTACAGTTATTGCCTTTGTCTTTAAAAGAAATTGATTCGACCAATAAGTTAAAAGCAAATTATTCATTTCATATATACCAAGGTTATTATCCTGAAGTGGTAGCAAATAAAATTGCACCAACAGATTGGTATCCAAGCTATATCAGTACTTACGTAGAAAGAGATGTTCGATTGATAAAAAACATCAATAATCTTTCACTATTTACTAAACTAATTCGTCTTTGTGCAGGCAGAACTGGTCAAATTCTAAATCTCAGTTCTTTATCAAATGATTGTGGGGTTGATCAAAAAACGATAGCTGCGTGGTTAAGTGTTTTGCAAAGCAGTTATATCATTTATTTGTTAAAACCGTATCATAATAATTTCAACAAGAGAATTATTAAATCTCCAAAGCTTTATTTCTATGATACAGGCTTGGCATGTTCTTTATTAGGCATCAATGATTCAAAGCAAATACTAACTCATTCGGCCAAAGGGGCATTGTTTGAAAATATGATGGTAATTGAATTTTTAAAAGAGCGATTTAATAAAGGTCAATTAGATAATTTGTTTTATTGGCGAGATAAAACAGGTAATGAAGTAGATGTATTAAAAGACAATAATGCTTCTTTAACTGCAATAGAATTAAAGGCGGGTGAAACTATTGCTCAAGATGCATTTAAAGGGCTCAATTATTTCAAAGCAATAAGTACAAAAAAAATAATTGCCCAATTAATATATGGAGGAAAACAGGCACAAAAAAGAACTGATGGAACTATTGTAAAACCGTGGAATCATTTATGAAAAAAATACTAAGTATACTTTTAATTGGTTTGTTGTAACGATACCGGTATAAGTTACGATCCGCCGCGGCGGACGAGTGGCGGGATACGAGTTAGTTATTTAGGTTAAACCCCGAAACTCGTAACCCGTATCCCGAAACTATCCTACCTATTCATACTCGCCAAAAACTCTTCATTGTCTTTGGTACCACGCATACGCTTCAGAAGTTCAGTCATGGCTTCTTCAGGATTCATATCATTTAAGAATAAACGCAGGATATTCATTCTACTCAATACATCTTTATCTAGTAATAAATCATCTCTACGGGTAGATGATCCTACTAAATCTATGGCAGGGAAAATTCGTTTATTCGCCAACTTACGATCAAGTTGCAATTCCATATTACCGGTTCCCTTAAATTCTTCAAAAATCACTTCATCCATTTTGCTACCTGTTTCAATTAAGGCCGTAGCTAAAATAGTGAGTGAGCCACCGTTTTCTATTTTACGTGCCGCACCAAAAAATTGTTTTGGTTTTAATAAGGCATTTGCTTCAACACCACCACTCAACACTTTACCGCTCGATGGTGCAACGGTATTATGCGCACGCGCTAAACGCGTAATAGAATCTAATAAAATAATTACATCATGCCCACACTCTACCAAACGCTTTGCTTTTTGTAAAGCAATCGACGATACTTTTACGTGCTTCTCTGCAGGCTCATCAAAAGTAGAAGCAATTACTTCTGCTTTTACACTGCGTTCCATATCGGTAACTTCTTCCGGACGCTCATCTATCAATACCACCATTAAATAACATTCGGGGTGATTGGCGGCAATGGCGTTAGCCACTTCTTTCAACAACATGGTTTTACCCACTTTTGGTTGCGCTACAATCAATCCACGCTGCCCTTTACCAATCGGTGTAAATAAATCGATGATACGGGTGCTATAATTATTGGGGGTAGTAAATAAATTTAATTTTTCAAAAGGAAATAAAGGCGTGAGGTAATCAAAAGGTACACGATCGCGCACTTCATCGGGGCGCTTGCCATTAATGAAATCTACTTTCAATAAGGCAAAATATTTTTCTCCCTCTTTCGGCGGACGAACAGTGCCTTGCACGGTATCACCCGTTTTTAGTCCGAATAATTTTATTTGAGAAGGCGATACATACACATCATCTGGTGATGATAAATAATTGTAATCGGAAGAACGTAAGAATCCATATCCATCGGGCATCATTTCTAATACGCCTTCGCTTGGAATTACGCCTTCAAATTCTATATTAAATACAGGCTCTTTGCGCTGTGGTGGCTGAAACCTGGCTTTCTCTGGTTGGGGCGTTTCTGGTGCCTGAACTTGATTATCCTGATTTTCACTGGCTTCGAGCGACTGTATAATAGCCGCTGCAATATGTTCTGTTGGGTCGGGCGCCGTTGTAGGAGCAGGGGCCGTATTGTTTTTGGCCGTTGCCGTGGTAGCACTTGCTTCTGTAGCAGGCTTCGCTCCTTTTTTGGGAACTGCTTTTTTAATGGGCCTGGTACTACGAGCTGGCTGCTCAGGTGCATCTTGCATTACTTCTGCTTCTTCCGTTCCATTGGCCGTTTTTACGGTAACAGGCCGCTTTGCCTTAACTGGTTTTTTCTTGTCGTCTTTCACTTCGCTTTCTTTTACAGCTTGGTTATCGAGAATTTTATAGATTAAGCCCTGTTTATCGAGCTTTTTAGTAGCCGTAATTTTAAGTTGCTCCGCAATATCGAGGAGCTCGGGCAATAACATGTCGTTTAATTGCAGTATGTCGTACATAAATTCAAAAAAATTAAATAAAAACTAAGGGAAGAACCACTCGAACCAGAAAATTTGTTGGATAATGTTGGAAGAGATGACCGAAAACGAGGGATTAAAAGTCGCTATTCGGTTGATTCCGATGCAATTATACACTCTTTTTTGAAAAATCAAGCATATTTCGGCGATTTTTAGGTGAAGAGAGTACTTTTGGGCGAAATCGGATACGAGTTTCGGGATACGGGATACGGGTTTTATACTCTTAACTCGCAACCCGTAACCCGCATCTCGCAACTAAATAAACATGTATAATAATCGAGTTAAAATTAAAGCGCTTTTAACTAGCGGAAAAAGCGGAGAAGAAGTAATTGTAATGGGTTGGGTGCGTAGTTTTCGCAATAACCAATTTATTGCCCTGAATGATGGTAGTACCAATAATAATATACAAGTAGTAGCGGAACTGGGTTTGTTAGATGATGCTACGCTTAAGCGTATTACAACAGGAGCTTCTGTAAAAGTAAAAGGTACGGTGGTTGAATCTTTAGGTAAGGGCCAGCGGATAGAAGTAAAAGCAGCTTCCCTAGAAATTTTGGGTGATAGTGATGCGGAGAAATATCCCCTTCAACCTAAAAAACATAGCCTTGAATTTTTGAGAGAGATAGCGCATTTGCGTTTTCGTACCAATACATTCGGTGCCGTTTTTCGTATTCGCCACTCATTGGCTTTTGCGGTACACCAGTTCTTCAACCAAAAAGGATTTGTGTATTTACATACACCCATTATTACCGCCAGTGATGCAGAAGGCGCCGGAGAAATGTTTCGCGTAACTACTTTACCGATGGATGGTACAGCACCAAAGAAAGAAGACGGAACGATTGATTATGGAGAAGATTTTTTTGGGAAGAGTACGAACCTAACCGTAAGCGGACAATTAGAAGGAGAGCTAGGCGCCATGGCTTTTTCCGAGATCTACACTTTTGGTCCAACGTTTAGGGCCGAGAATTCAAATACAACCCGCCACCTGGCAGAGTTTTGGATGATTGAGCCCGAAATGGCTTTTCATGATATTGAAGACAATATGAATTTGGCGGAGGAATTTATTCAATACCTGATTCGTTATGCCATGGAGCATAATAAAGAAGATTTGGAATTCTTAGACCAACGGTTGGCAGAAGAAGAAAAGCAAAAACCGCAACAAGAGCGAGCAGAAATGGGGTTATTAGAGAAACTCAATTTTGTGGTGAATAATCAATTTGAAAGAATCACGTATACAGAAGCTATTCAAATTTTATTGGAAAGTCCTGCTTACAAGAAAAAGAAATTCAAGTATGATGTAAGCTGGGGGATAGATATGCAAAGTGAGCATGAACGTTATTTGGTAGAAAAGCATTTTAAAAAACCAGTGATCGTTACCGGCTATCCTGCTAAAATAAAAGCGTTTTATATGCGCTTGAATGATGGTTGTGAACCGGGTAAAGAAACCGTAGCAGCCATGGATATATTGGCGCCAGGTATTGGCGAAATTGTAGGCGGTAGCCAACGAGAAGAGCGCTTAGAAAAACTAGAGGCGCGCATGGCCGATATGCATATACCTGCCGAAGAAATGAGCTGGTATTTAGATACAAGGCGCTTTGGTACCGTACCGCATGCGGGCTTTGGTTTGGGCTTTGAGCGAATGGTACAATTTGTAACGGGCATGACGAATATCCGTGATGTAATTGCTTTTGCGAGAACACCCAAGAACTGTGAGTTTTAATCAATAAAGATTTATTTATATTAGGGCTATCAATACGAGCACATGCGACATATATTGGTAGCCCTTTTTATTTTTTTTACGGCCAATGTTTCGGCACAGTCGGTGTTGAACGATAAGGCATTTTATGATACTTTATTTACGAATAAATTATTTGGCAGGCTAGGTGTTGGTTTTAATTTAAATGATGACGGATCTGCTCGTAAAATATTTCTTCTGCAGGATGCTTCTTTATCTTATGCATCAAGTCGGCATTTATTTGAATGGTCAGACGATTTGTATTTTAATCGAAGGAAGGAAGAAACGGAATCTAATAGATTCAGAACTTTTTTGCGGATGGCTTTTTTTAGACATCATTTCGAAGGCAAGCGAAAAATTTCGGAGGCCGATTTTTATCCGGAATTTAATATGGCGTTTATGTACGATGAATCACGCGGACTTAATGCACGTGTAACATCAACGGCAGGCATAACGTATTCTATGCATCGGGTAAAATGGGCTCGACTAAAAATAGGCACAGGTATATCGCGAGAATGGGAAAGTTGGCGGGTGTTTGATAAAGAATTATTTCCCCGATTCGATTCTTTAGATCCAGTAATTAAGGGCGTATTGGCATCAGCGTATGGAATCAATAGTCGCGGTAATATTGTAAAACCCAATTGGCGATGGAGTAGTTATTTACAATTTGTGTGTATGGTTGCAGGAAAAGTACAATTATCGGCTTTGGGGCAAATCCAGTATCCATTGCAGCCCAATTTTGAAAGCACAATTAATTCTCCCTATTTTCCTGTATCTGGCAGCAGGTTTCCAAGATTAACGGCAGATTTATCAGGAACTTTATTTTTATCAAGCCACTTAAGTTTTTTTGTACGCTACTTTATTCAAAAAGATAAGGGACAGCTTTCGCCGTATGCCAAACAAGAAGTGAGCAATTTGGCACAAGGATTAGTATACCGGTTTTAGTAAATTGATAAGTAAGCCGTACAATACTGTTTAAACAAGATATTTTGCTATTTATACACATTTTTATGTTCAAAACGCCTATATTTGCTGCCCATTTGGTGCGGTGCGGTATCCGCCGTAGGCGGAAAAGGACTATAAATGGTGCGGTATCCGCCGTAGGCGGAAAAGGACTGAAAATAAATGGTGCGGTATCCGCCGTAGGCGGAAAAGGACTGAAAATAAATGGTGCGGTAGCTCAGTCGGTAGAGCAAAGGACTGAAAATCCTTGTGTCGCCGGTTCGATCCCGGCCCACACCACAAGCCCTCGGCAAAAAGCCGAGGGTTTTTTTATGATGTATATTGTTTATGTACTTATATCACCAAGTGCCAATAAAACCTATGTAGGTTATACGGCTGATTTGGAAAGAAGAATGGTTGAACATAATCAAATAGGAGAAGGATTTACAAAACGGTACAGACCTTGGGAGATACTTTTTACAGAAAAATATGCAACTAAGCAAGAGGCAATGAAGAGAGAACAGTATTTTAAAACTGGCAAAGGTCGCGAAGAAATAAAGAGTCGCCGGTTCTCCGCCTAGGCGGACTGGCCCACACCACAAGCCCTCGGCAAAAAGCTG
>JBDKJW010000154.1:0-6736 GCA_039796395.1 Bacteroidota bacterium | reverse complement strand
CTTATTACTTGCATGCATACCGTGTAAACTTTGATGGTACTGGGTTGAAATTATTAAACCCAGGCGATTTTGATCATGCCAGTTCCATTGATGATAACAAAAAGTATATCGTTAATAATTTCTCCAGAGTAAACACTGTTCCTAAGTCTGTTTTATTAGCAGCCGATGGCAGAAAAATTTTAGATTTAGAAACTGCAGACTTAAGCAATTTGTTCGCTGCTGGTTATAAATTTCCACAACCATTCAAAGCCAAAGCCGATGATGGTATTACCGATATTTATGGAGTGATATATAAACCCTTCGATTTTGATAGCACCAAAAAATATCCAATTGTTGAATATGTATATCCTGGTCCGCAAACAGAGGCTGTAAACAAAGCTTTTAGCAGAGGAATGGATCGTACAGATCGCTTGGCACAGCTTGGTATGGTAGTTATCACTCTAGGTAATAGGGGCGGACATCCAAGTCGCAGTAAGTGGTATCATAATTACGGCTATGGCAATTTGCGTGATTATGGATTGGCTGATAAAAAAACAGTAGCTGAACAATTGGCGAATAAATATGATTTCTTAGATATCAATCGAGTTGGTATTCAAGGCCATTCTGGTGGTGGATTTATGAGTACGGCCGCCATGTTGGTATATCCCGATTTCTTTAAGGTGGCTGTATCTTCTGCGGGTAATCATGATAATTCAGTGTATAATCGTTGGTGGAGTGAGAAGCACCATGGCGTAAAAGAAATTATTAGTGAAAAGGGCGATACTAGTTTCCAATATAATATTGAGAAGAACCCCGATGTAGCAAAGAACTTGAAGGGCAAGCTCATGCTCTCTCATGGTGAAATAGATAATAATGTACATCCTGCAAATACGATGCGTGTTGTAAATGCGCTTATTAAAGCCAATAAACGTTTTGATATGTTGCTATTGCCAACTCAGCGTCATGGTTTTGGAGATATGACCGAATATTTCTTCTGGCGACAAGCAGATTATTTTGTTCGTCATTTAATTGGCGATAAAACCGAACAGCCTGTTGATATTGAAGAGATTAATAAAGATATAGAGCAGAAAGCGAAGAGGCAGTAGGGTTTATTTATTGCATCGTTATTTACCAGCCTTGTTAGGTTTCTAAAACCCGACAAGGCTTTTTTATCACGATCCTCCCAAAATCCGTAAGCTCCCGAAGTTACTTTTGAGTGTTATTTGTGTATCGCCGCCTTTACCAATAGAGCCTTTGTATTTCTTGGTAGGCGAATAGCCAATACTGCGTTGTTCTGTTGTTTCTGTTAGTTTTATACTCCCTTTACCACTAGCACTTCCATTATTAAATACCAAATCATAATCAGCATTGAACCCAGTCTCCGTAAGGAAATACAATGAAGAGTAATTAGCCTTTACCGTAAATTTTTTCAGGCTATTACTTAAGGGTAAATCTAAGCCACTCGAAAATTCAAACACGGCATTGATATCTCCTGATAAACTATTGATATTTGTTTTGGAATATTTCAATACCAATTCCCCATCGCTTAAACTTACAATATCACTTTTCCCAAATTCAATACGAACCATCACGCCTTTACTAAGCTTACCTGCTGTTAAGTTGCCATATTTGCTGATAAGCTCTGCTTGTCCGGCATAATCACCAATCGTGAGCGGACCAAAACTATTCTCTGCTATTAACTTAGTGCCGTTGGGTAGCCACACTTTATAGTTCACTTTTATTTCGTAACTCTTTCCGTTATTCCAATTTTGTTGATTCTCTTTCCACAAAGTGCGAAATCCAATTTTTTCATTACTGCTTAGCTCATCAATTGAAATACGATCTAGCATTTCTTGTGCTGTTTCATTATCTCGCGAAGCCACATTAATAACCGCTTCAATCTTTACCTCTTTTTTATCCCATGTCTCAATCTGCATAGCCCCGAACTTATTATTCAATACCACTTGCTGGGAACTGATGGGTGCGCTTTTACTAAAAGATTTATCTAGCTTAACTGGCCAGTTCATTGCAGCTTTTTCTTGGGCAAAAGCACTAAAAGCGATTAGTAAGAGTAGGGTAGCAGCAGCTAAACGCAACAAAGAGGTTGATGAAATAGGCATATATCTTGTTTTTCTTCATTAAGAGAACGATTTCGGTAAAAGGTTGTAATTCCTTCTGTATTTTCGTGCATCTTAATAAAAAATTAAAGGATGGCTGCTAGAACTGATCTTTTTCAATCGCCCGATTACTACATGTTAGATGAGTTGTTAACCGATGAACATAAGCTTATACGCGAAACTGTTAGAGCATATGTGAAAAAAGAGATATCACCGATTATTGAAGAGTATGCGCAACGGTCTGAATTCCCACAACAAATTGTAAAGCAAATGGGGGAATTGGGCTGCTTTGGCCCAACCGTGCCCACACAATATGGTGGTGGTGGATTAGATTATATTAGCTATGGCATTATGATGCAGGAGTTAGAGCGTGGGGATAGTGGTGTAAGAAGTACCGCTAGTGTACAGGGTAGCTTGGTAATGCATCCGATTTATGCTTATGGTAATGAGGAACAGCGAAATAAATATCTTCCCAAGTTGGCTTCAGGAGAATGGTTGGGTTGTTTTGGTTTAACAGAGCCCGATCATGGGAGTAACCCTGCTGGCATGACAACCAACTTTAAAGAGTCGGGGGATCATGTAATATTGAACGGCGCCAAAATGTGGATCAGTAATGCGCCTTTTGCACAAGTAGCCGTTGTATGGGCAAAAGATGAAGCTGGTGATATACGAGGTATTATTGTAGAGCGCGGTATGGAAGGATTTACCACACCTACCACACATGGTAAATGGAGTTTAAGAGCTAGTGCAACAGGTGAGTTAGTATTTGATAATGTAAAAGTACCCAAGGAAAATATATTGCCGAATGTGAAGGGTTTAAAAGGACCATTAGGTTGTTTAACCAAGGCCCGTTATGGAATAGCTTGGGGTGCCTTAGGTGCGGCTATGGATTGCTATGATACAGCATTGAGGTATAGTAAAGAGCGTGTACAATTCGATCGACCAATCGGGGGCTTTCAGCTACAGCAAAAGAAGCTAGCCGAAATGATTACAGAAATTACTAAAGCGCAACTATTGGTTTGGCGATTGGGTGTATTGATGAATGAAGGAAAAGGCACGCCACAACAAGTGAGTATGGCCAAACGAAACAGCTGTGAGATTGCTACGAATATAGCACGTGAAGCTAGGCAAATGCTTGGGGGTATGGGTATTACGGGTGAATATAGTATTATGCGCCACATGATGAACCTTGAAAGCGTAATCACTTATGAGGGTACACATGATGTGCATTTGTTGATTACTGGTATGGATGTAACTGGCTTAAACGCGTTTAAATAATCTTCAATCTACAATCTTCAATCTGAAAAAAAGTAATTGAAGATTTTTGATTGAAGATTCCAGATTAAAAATTATATGAAAATTTTCCTCCTCGGCATGATGGGCAGTGGCAAAAGCCATTGGAAACAGCAACTGGCGAAGTTGTTGAAAACTGGAGGCTATGATTTAGATACTTTGGTAGAATTTCATGAAGAGAAAACCATTGCTGAAATTTTTGAAGAAGACGGGGAAGTGTATTTTCGAAAAAAAGAAGCAGAAATGCTTCGCTGGTTTAAAGAGAAAAAACATTTTGTATTAGCTACAGGTGGTGGCACACCCTGTTTTCACGAGAATATGCAATATATGAATCAAGAAGGGTTAACTGTTTGGTTAAATGAACCCATTGATATGTTGGTTACGAGATTATTGCCTGAAAAAGCACATCGACCCCTAATTAAAAATTTGAACGATGATGCATTGCATGATTTCTTAACCCAAAAATTAACAGAAAGAAAGCAATGGTATAGCCAAGCGATGGAAACAATTACAGGGGATGAGATTACCATCAAAACATTTAAAAAATTAATTGCCAAGCATGCTTAAAACGAATTTGTTAATTGCCACCATGCTTTGTGCACTTGCCGTGGCGTTGGGCGCTTTTGGGGCGCACGGGTTGAAGAATTATGCAGATGAAGCTACCTTACATACTTTCGAAACAGCAGTACGATATCAATTTTATCATGCCCTTGCTATATTGATGGCGAGTATTTTGTTTAAATCATTCCCCGATAAAAAAATCAAAAATGCTTGTACGCTTTTTATAGCGGGTATTTGTTTGTTCTCTGGCTCTTTATATATCCTAACATTATTGAAAATTAATGGTATCGCTAACTTCAATTTTATAGGTTCTATTACCCCAGTTGGCGGATTGCTGTTTATCCTGGGGTGGTTATTTCTAGCACTTGGCATTAATAGTAATAAAGCTTAGTGGAAAACTTTGCTACTTTTTAGCAGTTTTGCACATTGCTCTTTCTTCGCTCTTTTAGCCTCATCCAAGGCTTATATTTGTTTACATGGCTAATAGCTTAAAAAAGAAAACGCCACCTCCGCCCGATCCTGAACAACTCGCTCCCGATAAAGAAGCGGAAGTAACCGTAACTGAAGTAGTGAAAGATGAGCGTACCCAAAAAATTGCTGGTGCTGCTAGTTTGTTATTCACCCTTTTTTTATTTCTAGCTTTTACTTCTTATTTATTCACTTGGCAAGAAGACCAAGATAAAGTGCAGCAATTTGGTATTCGCATTTTTGCAACCGAAGATGTTAGGGTAAATAATTTATTAGGTGTACTTGGGGCTTATTGTGCACATAATTTTTGGTACAATGGTTTTGGATTAGCTTCCTATTTATTCTGTACTTTCTTTTTTGTGCTGGGTGTAAATCTTTTATTTGGGAAGAAGATTTTCAAGCTACTCCGTAATGTAAAATATGTATTGGTTGGCTTGTTAGTTTTTAGTGTAGGTTTTGCTTTCGCAACAAAAGGTGCTGCATTTTCTTGGGGCGGTGCTGCAGGTGAATTAGTAAGTGCTTGGCTCGTAAAATGGATTGGTAATATGGGTACTGGTGCACTCTTGGCTTTAGCTGCCTTTAGTTATTTTATATGGCGCTTCAACCCTACATTCAAAATACCTGAGTTTAACTTTGCAAAACCGGCGAATACAAAAGATGAAGATGTAATTCCGGAGGAAGAAACATTAAATCCTTATCACGTGGGGGCTGTTTCAGCAACTGATAATGAAGAAGTGGTTGAAGAAGAAATGCCAACCAGCAATAATAAATTGAAAGGCGATAGTAAATTAGCGTTATTGGAAGAAGAGGAAGCGGATATAAATCCGCTGAATCAATTTGATATGATGGAGAAGGAGGAAGAAGGTGAAGAGGATGAAGGAGAAGAGGGAGAAGGTATAGGGGAGGAAGAAGAGATCGTTGATAAAATAACTAGTCCATCTGTAACTGTAATTCAACCCGTATCCCGTAACCCGCAACCCGAAACTCGTATCTCGGAACCCGTAACCCGTCAACCTGAGCCTGTCGAAGGTTTAGAACTCGAAATTAAAGAGTCTCCCGAAGAACCTATAGAAGAAGCAGTTGTAGCAAAAGCGGCAGTGGGGTCATTGGCTACTAAATACGATGCCACACTCGATTTAAAGGATTATAAATATCCCGGGTTAAATCTATTAGAAACACACGGCAGTGAAAAAATTGTACATGATCCTACCGAGTTAGAAACCAATAAAAATCAAATCATAGCCACCCTTAAAAACTATGATATAGCTATACAACGTATTGCAGCTACCGTTGGACCAACCGTTACGCTCTATGAAATTGTACCAGCACCTGGTGTACGTATCAGTAATTGGTATTGAAGTACCCAATGTGCGCAAAACAGTAGTGAGTATGAAAACCTTACTTGCTAGTGATAAATTTCAAACAAGTGCTCATTCTTTGCCAATTGCCATTGGTAAAAAAATTGATAATGATAATTTTATTGTAGACCTCGCAGCTATGCCACACTTGTTGATGGCTGGTGCCACCGGTCAGGGTAAATCCGTAGGTCTCAATGCCATCCTTGTTTCACTGCTCTATAAAAAACATCCTTCTCAACTAAAATTTGTATTGGTAGATCCTAAAAAAGTAGAGCTGAGTTTATACCGTGTTATTGAAAAACATTTCTTAGCGAAATTACCAGGAGAAGAAGAATCGATTATTACCGATACTAAAAAAGTAGTGTACACACTCAATGCGTTATGTATTGAAATGGATAACCGCTACGATCTCTTAAAAGAAGCAGGTTGTAGAAATATAAAAGAGTACAATGAAAAGTTCACAGCACGTAAACTCAGTCCAGAAAAAGGACATCAATACCTTCCTTTCATTGTACTCGTGGTAGATGAGTTTGCTGATTTAATTATGACAGCAGGTAAGGAGGTGGAAATGCCAATTGCTCGTTTGGCGCAATTAGCACGTGCTATTGGTATTCACTTAATAATTGCTACCCAGCGCCCGTCTGTAAATATTATTACGGGTACAATTAAAGCAAATTTTCCAGCACGTATTGCTTTCAAGGTATCAAGTAAGGTTGATAGTAGAACTATTTTGGATGCTGGTGGTGCCGAGCAATTAATTGGTAAAGGTGATATGCTCGTGAGTTATAACGGAGAAATAACTCGGTTACAATGTGCTTTTGTGGATACCCCAGAAGTAGAAAGTATTTGTGAATTTATTGGCGACCAGCGAGGATATCCACAAGCATTTTTGTTACCTGAATATGTGGATGAAAAAGAAATGGAAGGAAAAGACTTTGATGCTAGCGATAAAGACCCTTT
>JBDKJW010000153.1:0-5983 GCA_039796395.1 Bacteroidota bacterium | reverse complement strand
TGTAAGCGGGCATTGGGTAAGGAGGCTACTTTAATTTGTAAAGGATGATCATCATTATCCACAGAAACATTGATGCCTGATAATCTTACTACCTCATGCAATCTATGTCTTCGTTCATTAATTACACCGAATCGAGGCATAATACAACGTACTTCTAAACCCGAGTCGTTGCTCTTAATGGCTAGCTTATTAATAATCTCAGCAAACTCTGTTAGTTCCAGATAAGGAGACATTTCAGTTGCAATAAATAAAATCCGTTTCTTTGTAGACATGAACACCTGTTTTGATCAACCCTTGCATAAATAAGTGTGCAAAGTTACAAAAATCCCTCGAAATAGGCGCAATCCGCTATTTTAACTAATTAGGTCTAAAAGATGGTCATATTAAAAAAAATCACCTTTTTAAAAGAAGTAATTACCCAAAAAAGTGCTGAGGGGCACCAAATTGGTTTTGTACCCACCATGGGGGCTTTACATGAAGGGCATATTACATTAGTTGAACAGGCTACCAAACAATGTAGCTTTGTGGTGGTCAGTATTTATATAAACCCTACGCAGTTTAATAATCCAGACGACTTTAAAAAATACCCGATTACACTTGAGCAAGATATCTTAGCCCTCACAAAAGCAGGTTGTGATGCTTTATTTTTACCTGATACTGATGAAATTTACCCAACCGGTACAGCTAATTTAGAGTTATATGAATTAGGGTTGATAGAAAATACATTGGAAGGAAGGTATAGACCCGGTCATTTTCAAGGTGTTTGCCGGGTAGTAAATAGATTATTAGCAGCGGTAAACCCCGATTATCTTTTTTTAGGACAGAAAGATGCACAACAATGTAAGGTAATCGCTAAAATGTTGCAACTAACCAATCGATCAGTACAGTTAGTGATTGTGCCAACGATTAGAGCCACATCGGGTTTGGCATTAAGTAGCAGAAATAAACGGCTTTCAGAAGAAGGGCTAATAAAAGCAGCCGCTTTATATGAAACCCTGCTATTTGTTCAGGAAAATATAGAGATTGGAAACAACGATGGTTTAATTGAAACAGCAAAAACGCGATTATTAAGTGCGGGTTTTGAGGCAGTAGACTATATTGCCATTGCTGATCATTCAAACTTAGCAGATGCCAGCCATTGGGATGGCAAAACAACCGTTTATATTTTAGGTGCTGCTTTTATTGAAGGCGTTCGTTTAATTGATAATACAATTTTTGTTGGTTAGTTTTGCAAACTATGCAAATAGAAATTTTAAAATCAAAAGTTCATCGTGCTGTAATTACAGAAGCAAATTTGCAATATGTAGGTAGTTTAACTTTAGATGAAGATCTGATGGATGCGGCCAATATGATTGAACACGAAAAAATTCAAGTTGTAAATGTAAATAATGGGGAGCGTATAGAAACCTACTTAATAAAGGGTAAACGAGGGAGTGGTGTAGTATGCCTAAACGGACCAGCCGCACGAAGAGGTGCAGTTGGCGATACGGTTGTAATAATATCGTATGCCACCATGGATTTTGAAGCTGCCAAATTATATAAGCCTGTTGTTGTTTTTCCTAAAGAAGGAAATAAGATTTAATTTGTGTCATGCAAAAAAAAGCGGTTGCCATACTTCAATACCTTTTATTTTTAGGATTAGGTATATTTCTAGTATGGTGGAGCTTACAGCAAATCCCAAATGAGAAATGGGATGAGTTTAAGCATTCACTTAAAACAGCCAATTATTGGCTCATGATTCCTGTTTTGTTCATTTTGAGTGGTAGCCATATATTAAGGGCATTGCGCTGGCGGATATTGATTAAACCCATTGGCTACTCCCCTTCCCTACCCAATACTTTTTTTGCAGTAATGATTGGCTACCTGGCCAACTTAGCCATACCTAGGCTTGGTGAAGTATTAAAGTGTACCATATTAGCACGGTATGAGAAAGTACCTGCGGATAAACTTATTGGCACCATATTAATAGAGCGTGTTTTTGATGTAATAAGTTTAGGAATTGTTTTTGCTATTGCCTTGGTTAGTCAGTATGAAATCATAGGCGAATATGCAAATCAATTAATAGCGAGTGTATTTGCAAACAAATCCGGATCTATTTCCACAGCCAAAGTTTTACTTGTGCTTTTGGCAACAATAATCCTACTGGCAATAATTAGAATCATTTTTAAAAAATACAATACGTTCATGCTTATTCAAAAAATAAACAATGTTCTAAAAGGTATTTGGGAAGGCTTAACAAGCATTCAACATCTTCAACAAAAGGGATTATTTATTTTATATAGTGTTGCTATTTGGGGTTTATATATTTTGGGCACCTGGGTAGGCTTATGGGCAACAGCTGGTACTGATACGCTAGGTTTACCAGCTGCCGTATCTGCACTGGCTTTTGCAAGTATTGGTATGATTGTAACACCCGGTGGTATTGGTGCCTATGCTTATTTTTTGGCAAAAGTGCTAGAGCTGAATGGAGTCCCCTTTGAGTTGGGTTTTGCCAATGGCACACTTCAATGGTTCGCGCAATTTATCATTGTATTAGTAGTAGGTTTTATAAGCGTAGGCGCTTTAGCTTGGTATAATAAACGTAAACAAAATGAAAGCAGTAGCACCCATTAGTTATAAAGTTCAAGCACTGGAAGATTTAAGAAGACAAGTGGCTGCTTGGAAAGCCAAGGGCAAAACAGTAGCATTTACCAATGGTTGTTTTGATATATTACATGAGGGACATATTTTTTCCCTTTCTGAAGCTGCTAAAGAAGCCGATTATTTAATTGTTGCTGTAAATAGCGATCGTAGTGTAAAACAATTAAAAGGACCCGAACGACCCATCAATAATCAGCAGAGTAGATCTTTATTATTAAGTCATTTAGCCATCGTAGATGCTGTAGTTATTTTCGAAGAACAAACGCCCCTTGAACTTATAAAAGCTTTACTGCCCGATGTTATTGTTAAAGGAGGAGATTATACAGTAGATCAAATCGTAGGATCAAAAGAAGTGATAGCGGCAGGTGGCCGGGTTGTTATTAATCCTATCGTAGAAGGGTTTTCTACAACCGGCATTATTCAACATATCAAATCTTCGTACTCCTAGGTATAAAGTTAACATTACTAATTGGTACCACTGCCTATATTTGAGATATGGCAAAAAAACACCTGATTCAACGAGATATTAGCTGGCTTAGTTTTAATGCAAGGGTGCTGCAGGAAGCTAACGACCCCTCCGTACCGTTAAAAGAAAGGATTCGTTTTTTAGGTATTTTCTCTAATAACTCAGATGAATTTTTTCGTGTAAGGGTTGCAACACTTAAAAGAATGATTGAGTTTTCCGAAAAAAGACGCAAGCTCAATATGCACATGGAAGAAGATCCTCAACAAATATTGGATCAAATTCAAACTACTGTACTAAGGCAACAAAATGAATTCAACCGCATATGGGAAGGAATTCAAAAAGAAATGAAAAAAGAAGAAGGTATTCATTTACTTACTGAAAAACAGTTAAATAAAGAACAACAGATTTTCGTACAGCATTTTTTTGACGAGGAAGTTCGATCAAATATTATTCCATTGATGATTGAAACTTTGCCGCAACTACCCTACTTACGCGATAAAAGTATTTACCTCGGTGTAGTTATGCACAAAAAAAATTCGGCGTATAATCAAAAATATGCGTTGATTGAAATTCCTGCAAAAGCGGTAGGGCGCTTTATTCAACTTCCATCAAAAAAAGAGGAGAAAAATATTATTCTTTTGGAAGATGTTGTGCGTTATAACTTACCAATCATATTCTCTTATTTTGGATACGATCATTTTGAATCGCATATTTTTAAAGTAACCAAAGATGCAGAAATTGATTTAGACAATGATATCAGTTTAAGCTTTGCCGAAAGAATAGAAAAAGGAATAAAGAATAGAAGAAAAGGGAAACCGGTTCGTTTTGTATACGACAAAGAAATGGATGCCGGGCTATTAGAGTACCTTATTCGAAGAATAAATCTGAATAGAAAAAGTAATATTATTCCAGGAGGTAGAATTCATAATTTTCGCCATTTTATGGATTTCCCGGATGTATTTAATACAAAACGTACGCGTAGAGCTGCATTTATTCCCAAGCAATTACAAGCGTCGCTTCGGGTTACAGATATTGTATTAAAGCAAGATGTAATGCTACATTTTCCTTATCATTCCTTTAACCCACTAATTGATTTATTGCGAGAAGCAGCTATTGACCCAGATGTTAGTTCCATAAAAATTACAGCCTATCGATTGGCCACTAATTCAAAAATTATTAACGCACTCGTGAATGCAGCGCGCAATGGCAAAGCAGTTGTGGTAATGCTTGAATTAAAAGCCCGTTTTGATGAAGAGGCCAATTTAGAGTGGAAGAGTGTATTGGAGGAAGAAGGTGTAAAAATATTATTGGGTGTTCCAAAAATGAAAATTCATGCAAAACTTTGCATTATCAAAAAAAGAAAAGGCGGCAGAACCATTCAATACGGTTTTGTAAGCACTGGAAACTTGAATGAAAAAACGGCTACTGTATATGGAGATCATTGCTTACTAACATGTAATAGACATGTAATGGCCGATATCAACCGCATATTTAGTTATTTAGAGAATTGGAAAACAGGTTTGCCCTATCTAAAACAATGCAAAACATTATTAGTTTGTCCTACAAATATGCGCACCCAGCTACTCACCCTTATTAATAAAGAAATTAAACAGGCGAAAGCAGGCAAAGAAGCGAGCATTATCTTAAAAGTAAATTCATTAAGCGATGCACAATTAATTCATGCATTATATAATGCAGCAGCTGCTGGCGTAGAAGTGAAAATGATAGTAAGGGGTATTTTTTGCGTAGTATCTGATCATAAAAAATTTAAAAAACCGATAAATGCCATCAGCATTGTAGATGAATACCTTGAACATGCAAGGGTTATGATATTCCACAATGCAGGAGTTGAAAAAGTATATATTTCGAGTGCAGATTGGATGGTGCGAAATTTAAATCATCGTGTTGAAGCCGCCATACCTATCTTCAATGAGGCTATAAAAAAAGAATTGATCGATATTATCCACATTCAATTAAGAGATAATGTAAAAGCCAGGATATTAGATAGCGAATTAAGCAACAACTACGTACCTTCCCTACGTAAAAAACAAGTTCGCTCGCAAATCGAAACTTATCATTATCTGTTTAAAAAAAACAACCTGAGTGAGGTTAGCATCCATTGATATCGGAAGTAATGCAGCACGTTTGCTAATTGTAGAAATTGGCCGTGATAGAGAAACGGATAAACCACTTTTCAATAAATTAAACTTAGTACGTGTACCCCTGCGTTTAGGTTTTGATGTATTTGAAAATGGCGAGATATCTAAAGAGAAAAGAGGTATGGTTTTACAAACCATGAAAGCCTATAGTCATTTAATCAATGCGTATCAAGTAAAACATGTAATTGCATGCGCTACAAGTGCCATGAGGGATGCAGCAAATAGTGCCGATATTATTCGAAAAGTAAAATTAGAAACCGGCATCGAAATTGAAATCATTAGCGGCGATTTAGAAGCATCTATTATTTATGAGAACCATGTGGCCGAAAACATGGATACAAATAATAGCTATTTATATATTGATGTTGGAGGCGGTAGTACTGAACTTACTTTTTTTGCCGACGGCAAGCTAGTATTTAAAAAATCGTTTAATATAGGCACTATTCGATTATTGAAAGATATGGTGGATGATGATAAATGGAATGAGGTAAAAGATTTTATAAAAACTAAGACTAAAGGATATAAAAAATTAATTGCCATTGGTACAGGTGGTAATATCAATAAGGTTTTCTCCCTAAGTAAAAAGAAAGACGGAAAACCGCTAACCCTTGAATTATTGAAGGATTATCACAAAGAAATTTCAAGTTTTTCAATAGAAGACAGAATTAATATCTATAAACTTCGGGCAGATCGCGCCGATGTAATCGTACCTGCATTA
>JBDKJW010000152.1:0-5994 GCA_039796395.1 Bacteroidota bacterium | reverse complement strand
GTGCCCACTAAAATTTGTATATTTTTTTGTTCGAAACGTTTGATTAAAATATCATGGTCTTGTTTGCCTTTTACACTATCATAATCCATTCGGGCAATGGCAATATCAGGAAACTGTTCTGCGATTAGTTCCGCAATTTTCTCAGTCCCGAAATTCTTTTGGTTAAATTCATGGCTGCCACAGGCCATGCAAGTATTTATTACAGAATAATTGGTTCCACAATAATGACAACTTAGTTTATTATTATGTTTATGGTAAGTGAGTGTAACATCGCAATGTTCACAATGGGGTATCCAACTGCAAGTGGTGCAAATTAAATAGGGACTATAGCCTCTTCTATTTTGAAAGATAATTACCTGTTTATCGGCAGCGATTGTTGTAGCAATGCCGTTTATTAATTCTTCACTTAATCCTTTTTTATTTTTTACGTCTATCAAATGAATAGTGGGTAATTGTACATCTCCATATCTTTCGGTAAGCGATACTAAACCATATTTCCCTTGTTGTGCATTATAATAACTTTCTATAGAAGGGGTAGCTGTACCTAATAAAACATTGGCTTTGAATAAGGAAGCATAGTATATAGCTGCGTCTCTGCATTGGTAGCGAGGTGCAGGGTCTTGTTGTTTGTAAGAGGCATCGTGTTCTTCGTCGCAAATAACCAAGCCTAATGATTTGAAAGGCAGGAAGAGTGCCGATCTTGCACCCAACACAACTTTTGTTTCGCCCGATTTTACTTTGTTCCAAATTTCTACCCGCTCATTCGGATTAAATTTTGAATGATAAATGGCAATATACCCGCCTAAACTTTTCTGTAGTCTTCGAATCATTTGAGCCGTTAAAGCAATTTCTGGAAGAAGGTATAGTACTTGCTGATTTGCTTGAATAGCGGCTTCAATTAATTTTATATAAATCTGTGTTTTACCAGCGGAAGTAACACCATGTAGCAAACAAACAGGTTTCTCTTTAAAAGATTGCTGAATAGCTGTAAGTGCTTTTGATTGTGCAGGAGAGAGGGTAAAGTTTGTTTCTATTTTTTGAGGTAATGTTTCAATTCTATCTATAGCTCTTTTTTCTGTTATAAGTATGCCTTTTTCAATCAACCCTTTTAGTTGTGCAGCGGTTGCGTTTGCTTTTTTTAATAAATCGGATTGAATGACTTCCCCATTTTTTTGTTGAAAATGTAAGTAGGCTAACAATAGCTCCATTTGTTTAGGTGCTTTTGTCCAATTATTGAGCAAGGCCTCTAATTTCTCCTCTGCTTTATACGCGTTATGTAATAGTATATATGTTTCTGTTTTTGCTTTGTATTTTTCTTTGAGTGTTTCCCAAACATAGCATACCCCTTTCTCTATTAATTTTTTTACTACTGGGTATGTATTATTAGAATCGAGGAGTTGCTGTACTTCAGTTAGTTTTAATTCTTTTCTAAGCTCTAGTGCTTCTGCAATAAGATATTCTTTATCAGAAAGATCGCTGAAATTGGTATCACGCTCTTCATTCCATTGTAAAATACTTTCGCTAGATAGTTTGAGATTAGCCGGTATAGCCGCTTGCATAATTTCTCCTTCTGAGCACATATAGTAGTTGCTCATCCATTCCCAGAATACTAATTGGGTGGGGTGCACTACCGGCTCTTGGTCGAGAATATTGAGTAGTAAAGCGGGTTTAATAGAAGGGGGTAAATCGGTTACAATCTTCTTTACAATGCCAGCATATTTTTTTTTGCGCAAAGAAACTTCAACCCGAATACCTGGTTGCACAGCAGCTTCCATGGCCTTGGGAATTTTCCAAGTATAGTTTTTGGGTAAGGCAAGTGGTATAATTACTTCGGCGAACAATCTCTTTTTTTCAAAAATAGGTTATGGTGTGGGATATTGTACATATCGCTTCAAACCATCAGCCATTATTTTATGCACTTTTTCTTTGAGTGCGGGAATATCTTTTTGAGTGAGATTGGTAATGGCTATTTCTTCAAGATAAATAACCCTGCTTGTTCCGGGTGTTAAGGAAAAAACACTTTTATAATGCAGTCGTTTTAGGGTATCTACTAATAATAGGGGTTTGATTGGTGTTTGTGTTTCCACAGCGATACGAAAAGCCCCGTCGTAGAAAGATTTGAGTGGTGTATTTGTTTCGTTGAATGTGCCTTCTGGAAAAATAATAATCGAGATATTGTTTTTAATAGCGGCTTTTAATGCGCGAACGCTTTTAGCCCTTGCTTGTGTATTGCCTCTATCTACTAAAATTACAGCAGCGCGATAGATCCAACCAAAAATAGGTACTTTAACCATTTCTGCTTTGCCTAATGCGCGAATGGGCTGATGTGTTGCTAATACAATAGGTGGTATATCCATATACGATATATGGTTGGCCACAAAAATGTATTGCTTGGTTATATCGTGGGGGGCTTCATAAATTTCTCGGTGACTAACACCGATGGTATAATACCATGTTCGTCCCCATACGTGGCAAAGTTTATATATTAAATTACCACCTTTAATTTTGCCAAAGGGTAAACAGCAGAGAATAAAAGGAAATACAAGCAGCATTACGAGTATAAAAGTGCAAAGTGCATATATGCTATATACTGCTTGTATTGCCTTGATGAGCCATTTCATTTTCCGAACATACGAAAAATAGAGGCTTTTAGAAGCGATATATAGCTGCTACTAAAAAGCTAGTTGTATTTTTTATACTATTTCCATCCTTTCCTACAAAAATTGCTTCTGAGCCTCTTTCGTAGCGTAATTCAGGGATGATAGTAAGGCTTTTATCAATTTTAATATTAGCAGATAAGGTATTTGCAAATATATTTCCGCCTCCCGATGGTACTGATGCAAATAATGGTGTAAGTACTTTCTTGTCGATAAATACCTCACTTCTTAAAGAAAGTCCCAAGGTAGGGGTTGGGTCGTAATTCAAATAAATAGCTTCGCCTCTCCAATCGTTATTAGGTCCTTTTCGAGCCAGTGTTGATACCTGATACATAGATTGTGTAGCATTAAACCCGAGTGTGAATTTTGAGGAAAGGGTAGCTGAGGCTACAAAGTCTATTTGATTTACAATAGCGCTATCATGTGGTTTGCCACCTTGATAATTGATATAGAATTTTAGTTTATCATCCATTAATGAAACGGCATATTGGCCGATTAGATATTTTGCGGAGAAGTTGGCAGAGTGATAATCGGTTGGATTTGCTAAGCCAAGCATAAAACTATGTTTGCCCACCAGGTATTCCGCTTTAATACCAGTATGGGAGAAAGGGCCATACGAAAACATATAGCTCATGCTATAATTGCGGTTGAGATAGGGGTCTACCATTTCATAGCCAACATGTGTTGCCCAGGTACCTGCTGTTAATTTAAGCTTATCTGTTATTGAATAGCTAATAAATAACTGTTTTATGGCTGCCCTAGTATTGGCATCATTGTAAGCGAATTCTTCTGCTCTTTTGCCAAAGCCAAGATCCGCCACTAAGCCAATTTTTCCTGTATTATGTTCAAGCTTTACAGACGCCATTCCTAATTCAAATGAATTTTGGGAGTTGGTAAAACTTGTATAGTTATTTTTATTGGCTGTAGTGGCGGCATTATCGAAGTTATACCGATAATACACATCGGCATAGCCGGAAACGAGAATTTTGGGAGCTGGTTTTTCTGAAGTAGGGGTTTGGGCTGCGCTAGCGCTAAGGATAATACATAAGATACCCGAAGCAATAATTTTTTGTAACATTGCAAAGAATTTTTGTAGTTAAAAATTCGGTACAGCCTTTAAACTTTGTGAGAGAAGTTTATATACAGGCTGTACCTTTTATTTTGGGAACATTTTAATGCGAAATTGTTTCTGTAAGTTCACCTGTTTTTTCAACAAGTAAAGTGCCTTGTACATATTTTTCGTTGTGTTGGGAAGCATCTAAACCAATTTCTTCTTCTTCCGAACTTACCCGAAGTGGAAGCACAAAATTGATGAATTTAAAAATGCCGAATGATACGACAAAGCTGTAAGCTACAACAATAGCAAGGGCTTTGAGTTGTATGATGAAGAAGGAAGCATTACCATAAAATAAACCATCATTACCTGCGCTATTAACTGCTTTGGTTGCGAATATACCGGTGAGTAACATACCAACTATTCCACCAATACCATGACAAGGGAATACATCTAATGTATCATCTAGTTTTGATTTGCTTTTGTAGTAAACAGCTAGGTTTGAAATAATAGCCGCAACAACACCAATAAAAATACTCTGTGGAATAGCTACAAAACCAGCGGCTGGTGTAATGGCTACTAGGCCTACTACTGCCCCAATGCAAAAACCTAGCACAGATGGTTTTTTACCGCGTACAACATCAAAAAACATCCATGATAAACCAGCTGCGGCTGCAGCCGTATTTGTAGTACCAAAAGCAGATACAGCAAGTGCATTTGCACTTACGGCAGAGCCTGCATTAAAGCCAAACCAACCGAACCATAATAATCCAGTGCCTATAAGAACATAAGGGATATTGGCAGGTGGAATTTCTTTGTGTTCCATATGTGATTGACGGCGTTTCAATACCAGTGCACCTGCTAATGCCGCACAGCCAGCCGAAATATGAACTACAGTGCCGCCTGCAAAATCAAGCGCACCCATTTTAAATAGGAAACCCTCTGGGTGCCAGGTCCAATGAGCTATTGGGGCATAAACCAATAAGCTAAAAAGGGCGATAAATAATATATAAGCTGTAAATCTGATACGCTCAGCCACTGCGCCTACTACTAGTCCTGGAGTAATAATAGCAAACATCAATTGAAACAAAGCAAATAAAGTAAGTGGGATAGTGGGTGCAAGGCTCCAGGGAGCACCTGAGTTTACACCTTTGAAGAATAAATGGGTAAATGGATTACCGATAAAACCGTTTATAGATTCGCCAAAACATAAGCTGTACCCTACAAAAACCCATAATACCGAAACTACACCAGTTGCTACAACACTTTTAATCATGGTGGAAATAACATTTTTTCGATGTACCATACCACCATAAAAAAATGCTAAACCGGGTGTCATTAAAAAAACGAGTGCGGTGGCTACTAAAAGCCAAGTGATATCTGCGGCACTATATTTTCCTCCATCATCAAAATTGGGGAGGGCTGGAACAAATAATGCGGCAATGGCTACTGCAGCCAATGCAGCAAAAGGAGCGAGTTGTTTAAAGGTAATTTTTGTCATTGCTTGCTTTTTATTAAAAAATAAAATAATATTTAATATTTGCATGAAAATAATATAAATTATTTAACAATTGACAAAAATAATTAACATTTTATATTTTATAATATGTTTTCGCAAAAACTGCATTATGCAATCGTGTGCATTAATTTACTTGCGTTTTATTGCGCTAAAAAGCTGCGGTCTTTTGCTTCTAATAAACTAACACCCATGAGGTATTCATCAACTTTTCTGGCACATTCTCTTCCTTCACTAATAGCCCAAACTACTAATGATTGCCCCCTGCGCATATCGCCAGCAGCAAAAACCTTTGGTAAACTGGTTTGATATTGATGATCTGTAGCTTTTACATTGCCTCGTTCATCGAGGGCTACTTCTAATTGTTGAATAAGTCCACTATGTTGGGGCGATACAAAACCCATGGCTAATAAAACCAGTTCGCAGGGTATCTCCCGCTCAGACCCGGGAACTTCTGTAAAACCAGCTGCTTTACCATCAGTACCAATCTTCCACTCTAAATCCACAATTAATGCTGATCTTACTTGGTTATTCTCATCCCCAATAAATTTCTTCGTTGCCACAGCCCATTGTCTGTTTGCCCCTTCTTCATGTGAAGAAGTTGTTTTTAAAACCATCGGATATTGTGGCCAGGGCATATGTTCTGTTCTTTCGTTAGGGGGCTTGGGCATTAATTCAAATTGAGTTACCAATTTAGCCCCATGCCTATTAGATGTACCCACACAATCACTACCTGTATCACCACCACCAATTACCAATACATTTTT
>JBDKJW010000151.1:0-6311 GCA_039796395.1 Bacteroidota bacterium | reverse complement strand
AGCAGTGGGGATACCAATAGATTTGAGTTTGTTTACGATCCATTCGGCCGCTCTTTGTACATCTGGTTTATGTGCAGGGATAGAAGAAATGCTTGGTATAGAAATCAATTCAATAAACTCTTTTAGATGCGCCTCATTATTATCATCAATGTATTTTTCGTACGCCGCAAGTGCAGGTTTTACGGGCTCTGTTTTTGAATTTTTAGGTTTGGATGGCTGTGCAATTGTATTGGTAATAATGCATACAGCTAAGCAAAGAAAAACAAAACGTACTAGGGATTGTAACATGGTTATTGTGATTATTTATGCATGAAGATAGCATATTGGTAGCACCAATAGTATCAAGCATTTTTATCATTACAGTCCACGGTCTACGTTCTAAATCCTAATTCCCATACACACTCAAAAACTTGATACGCATAATTTTAAGTTGCTCCCAGGTATAATTGTATTCGGCTAATTCCTCTTGCGCTACTTGCAAGGAAGATGTTTCGCAGCTTTTGAAATATTCGATGATTTCGTCTTGGTCTTCTTCATCCAACCATTCATCAATGGCATAATTTAAATTTAACCGCGTACCACTCGCAGCAATGGTTTCCATTTCTTCCAATAATTCATCGAGTTTCAAACTCTTATTCTTGGCGATAGTTTCTAATGGAATTTTCTTGTCTACATTTTGAATGATATAAATTTTATTGCTACCCGCATTGGCCACACTACGCATTACAAAATCATCGGGCTTTTCAATATCATTCTCTGCCACATATTTTGCTATGAGCTCCACAAAGGGTCGACCATATTTCAATGCCTTTCCTTTACTTACTCCTTGGCATTTTTCCATCTCCTCCAAACTCGTAGGATACAGTGTAGCCATATCTTGTAGCGAGTTTTCTAAAAATATAACAAAGGGTGGTAGGCTTTTTTTCTTCGCTTCTTTTTGTCTTAACTCCTTTAATATAGAAAACAATTTCTCATCGGCTGCAGCGCCTGTTTGCGAAGCGTTTTCTCCCTCATCATCATCGGCATTCGCATCTTCAAATAAATTATTCAATACTATTTTGAAAGATGTAGGTTTCTTCAAAAACTGTTCGCCCTTGGCAGTAAACTTCAACAACCCATACTCTTCAATATCTTTTGATATTAAATTCTCTAAAAGCATTTGTCGCACTAAACTATTCCAAAAATGAGGCTCTTGATCTTTACCTATTCCAAACTCACTCAAATTTTCGTGACGAAACATAGTAATTTGTGGGGTAAGTTTACCCAATAAAATATTCACCACATAGTCTGTAACAAATCTGCCATCCAATGCTTTGATTACTTTCAAAGCTTTTACCACACTGTCTTTCGCTTCTACTTTTTCTTTCGGGTTTTTACAGTTATCACATAGCCCGCAATTTTTTGTTTCCCAATCTTCCCCGAAATAATGCAACAATATTTTTCTTCTACATACCGAACTTTCAGAATACGCTACCATTTCATCAATCAACTGCGCACCTACTTCTCTCTCACTCAAAGGCTTATCGCGCATTAAATGTTCGAGCTTCGAAACATCTTTATGCGAATAATACAATACACAAATACCTTCTAATCCATCACGCCCGGCTCTTCCTGTTTCTTGGTAATAATTTTCAATCGATTTAGGAATATTAAAATGGATTACAAATCGAATATCAGGTTTATCAATACCCATCCCAAACGCAATGGTAGCAACGATTACCTGCACATCTTCATTTAAAAATTGATCCTGCCTATCGGCCCTTAATTTCTGATCGAGCCCAGCATGGTAAGCCACCGCTTTAATACTATTGGCTACTAATAATTCGGCCAACTCTTCGGTTGTTTTACGATTGAGTGTGTAAATAATACCACTCTTGCCTTTATGCCCACTAATAAATTTTACGATACTTTTTACCGTTTGGTCTTTTTTGATCTTCGGCTGAATCTCATAAAAAAGATTATTCCGGTTGAAAGAAGAAATAAAAATTTCTGGTGTTCTTAATCCTAAGTTTTTTACAATATCGCTTTGTACTTTAGGCGTGGCCGTTGCTGTAAGTGCAATTACCGGTATATCCGGATTAATAATATCCATCATCTCGCGTAAGCGGCGATATTCAGGCCTAAAATCATGCCCCCACTCAGAGATACAGTGTGCTTCATCTACGGCAAAAAAAGAAATTTGCAAATCGGCGAAGTATTCTAGATTCTCTTGCTTGGTAAGGGTTTCAGGCGCTACATATAAGAGCTTTGTTTTGCCTGCATTCAAATCATCCTTCACCGCTTTTATCTGTCCCTTATTCAATGATGAATTTAAAAAATGCGCCACTTCATCATTCTCACTATAACCACGCACTAAATCCACCTGATTTTTCATCAATGCAATCAGTGGAGAAACAATAATGGCACAACCGGGCATCATCATTGCGGGTAATTGATAGCATAAACTTTTGCCACCGCCCGTAGGCATAATCACAAAGGTATCGTTGCCATCCATCAAACTATTGATAGCCGCTTCTTGCGTACCCTTAAACTCTTTAAACCCGAAATATTGAGATAACCCTGAATAAATATCATAGTTGTGGCCGGTATTCTTCTTCTTCGGCGCAGCTTTTTTAACCACTGCCTTCTTTACCGCCGGTTTTTTTGTACTTGTTGCCATGCTAAACGTAGATTCGGCAATTTTTGCCTAAACCATTATAAGTTATGTAAAATTTTCGATACTAGGTACCTTTTTTCACAAAGGGTTGCGAAGTTAACGAACCTAGGCTGCAATACCTTCCTTAAGCTGTTAAAGTTTACCTTTGTAATCCATGAAAGCACCTATTCGCACCATTGCATTACAAGCCATTGAAACGGAAACCCTTTCTGTAAAGGGTTTAGCCGATTTTATCGACGATTCTTTTGAAAAAATCATCGAATTAATCCATCAATCCAAGGGTCGATTGGTTATTAGTGGCATAGGCAAAAGTGCTATTGTAGCGCAAAAAATAGTGGCAACCCTTAATTCCACCGGTACCCCATCTCTTTTTATGCATGCGGCCGATGCCATTCATGGCGATTTGGGTATGATAACACCCGATGATACCGTGCTATTAATCTCTAAAAGTGGGGAGAGCCCCGAAATTAAAGTGCTTGTGCCCCTGATAAAGAATTTCGGCAATACCCTTATTGGTATGGTTGGTAATACCCAGAGTTTTTTAGCACAAGAAGCCCATCATATACTCAATACAACTGTTGAAAAAGAAGCCTGTATTAATAATCTCGCACCCACTAGTAGCACCACGGCGCAAATGGTAATGGGGGATGTGTTAGCGGTTTGCTTAATGGAGCTCAATGGCTTTAAAGACCGCGATTTTGCACGCTTTCACCCAGGTGGCAATCTTGGTAAACGCTTGTATTTACAGGTTGAAGAATTAGCGGCCGCGAATGAAAAACCAGCTGTATTGGCTACGGCAAGCCTTAGAGAAGTGATCGTAGAAATTACAGAGAAAAGATTGGGCGTTAGCGCAGTGGTAGATCAAAACAAAAAATTAATTGGCATTATAACAGATGGCGATTTACGCAGAATGCTCGAAAAAACCACAGATATTAGTAAAATCACGGCCGCTGATATTCTTACCCCTAACCCCATAACCGTTACACCCCAAACCTTGGCGGTAGAAGCACTCACGGTATTGAAAAACAACGATATTAGTCAACTTGCTGTTACAGAAAATGGTGTGTATAGCGGCATTTTGCATTTACATGATTTAGTACGCGAAGGGATTGTATGAGCTTGCAATAAGTTGACTTTGAACACGTTAAATAAACAGTTACTATTGCATCCTTAAAACTCAACCTAACGATGAACAAACACCATTATGTTGCCATTATGGCCGGTGGAATCGGCAGCCGCTTTTGGCCAAAAAGCCGTACTTCTTATCCAAAACAATTCTTAGACATTTTAAATACGGGCAAATCGCTGATTAGGTGGACCTACGAGCGCTATCTCGCATTCATTCCCAACGAAAATATTTATATCGTTACTTCCGATGAGTATGTAAACATTGTAAAAGCGCAATTACCAGAACTACCTGTAGAAAATATTTTAGCAGAGCCAAGCCGTAAGAATACAGCCCCTTGTGTAGCCTATATTTCTTATAAATTATTACAAAAAGATCCGGAAGCTTCACTGATTGTTGCGCCTAGCGATCATATGATTTTGGATAATGAAAATTTTAGAAAAATCACCGCCCAAGCACTCGATTTTGTAGCACATATCAAATCATTGGTAACCTTGGGTATTAAGCCAACACATCCCAATACTGGCTATGGTTATATTCAGCACGAACCTATGCAAGTTGCAGACGGAACTTATAAAGTGAAAACTTTTACAGAAAAACCCAATTTAGACCTTGCCAAAACATTCTTAGCAAGTGGTGATTTTTTATGGAATGCAGGCATATTTGTTTGGCAGGTAAAAAATGTAATGAAGGCTTTTGAAATGTACCAACCCGAAATGTATGAGCTATTCGATGCTGAGAAAGTGCACTTCAATACCCCTACTGAAAAAGAAGCCATTAATCGCATATATCCCTTATGTACCAACGTATCTATAGATTTTGCCATTATGGAGAAAGCCGATAATGTATACGTTATTCCTTCTTCTTTTGGTTGGAGCGATTTAGGTACATGGAATAGCGCTTATGATAATTTAGAGAAGGATTATTTAGGTAATGCCGTAGCAACAGAAAATGTAATTGTAATAGATGCCACAAAATGTATGGTAACGGCCCAGCCCGATAAATTACTCGTATTACAAGGGCTTGACGATTTTATTGTGGTAGACACAGATGATGTACTATTGATTTGCAAAAAAGAAAAAGAACAAGCCATCAAAGAATATGTGGCAGAAGTAAAACGCAATAAAGGCGATCATTACCTCTAAGGAAATTTTTTTATCGTTTATAGAAGGGATGTGTGAGCATCCCTTTTTTTATCCCTAAATTTATCCTTCAAACTATTCAAATGCCCCTACGTACTGTAATTACTGGCACTGGCAGTTATATACCGCCGCATATTAAAACCAATAAAGATTTTGCTGAGCAAGAATTTTATGCTGAAGACCATGAACGCATTATAGCGCCAGTTGGAGAAATCGTAGAGAAATTTAAAGACATAACAGGTATTGAGGAACGCCGTTATGTGGGGAATGAATTCACCGCATCTGATATGGGTATTATCGCCGCAAAGCATGCCATTGAAGATGCAAATATTGATCCCGAAACAATCGATCAAATTATTGTTGCCCATAATTTTGGAAACGTATTAAAACATACTATTCAAACAGATGTGCTACCCGCTTTAGCATCGCGCATTAAACAAGGTTTAGGTATTCAAAACCCAAACTGCGTGGCTTATGATATTTTATTTGGTTGCCCCGGATGGATACAAGGATTGATTCAGGCAGAAGCCTATATTAAATCCGGACAAGCAAAAAAATGTTTAGTAATTGGTACGGAAACCTTGAGTAGGGTTATTGATCATTATGATAGAGATAGTATGATATTTAGTGATGGGGCCGGTGCAACAATTGTAGAGGGGGTAGATGATGATAATGATAATGGTTTGATGGCTTTAAGTGTACAAAGCCATTGTACAGAAGAAACCTACTATTTATACATGGGTAAATCGAACCTCCCAGATGCCGACCCAGCCGTTCGTTATATAAAAATGAAAGGGCGAAAAGTATATGAATATGCGATTAAAAATGTGCCCTTGGCCATGAAAGCCTGTTTAGATAAATGTGGTATTCATGTAACTGAAGTGAAGAAATTTTTTCTGCATCAAGCCAATGAAAAAATGGATGAGGGTTTTATAAAAGCCCTCTATAATGCCCATGAGTATTCATAAATTAGGCAATAGCTCCGTTGCAACTATCCCTACACTATATGATTTAGTAAAACGAGGTGTACTGGATCATCATTCGTTGCAAGAAGGAGATGTAGTGATGTTTGCATCTGTAGGTGCCGGTATGAATATTAATGCCGTTTGTTATCGCGTATAAATACCGTTTTTGCTAATTTACTTGCATTTTCAATTTTTTTTTGTCATTTTGTATAGAACTAACCCCCAGTAGTAAAGATTAATTATTCATCATTACTACTATCATGAAATTTGGACTAACACAATCCGCATTCGAAGAGCATGTATCATTAATGCTATCGAACCCATCATCACTGTGTCAAACACACTATACCGATTGTTGTGGTTTTTATGCTTTCTTTTATTGTTGGATTCAGAAAGATCCCGATGTTTTTAAGCAATTCATT
>JBDKJW010000150.1:0-6016 GCA_039796395.1 Bacteroidota bacterium | reverse complement strand
AGTAGGCATTATTTCATCTTTTTTGTGTCCGCAGTTTGGACAAGTAATTATTGAGTTGAGTTCAACTGTCTTGCCGTTGTAAGTAGTGCATGTGTCGCAGTTTCCGTGCATTTTATTTCGTTTATAGTTCCAAATTGTTGCAAAACAGGGTTGCACCTATTGCATAAACGCATTATTAGCGGCAGGCCTTATCCTAATTTTCTCCATTTTGAGATTCATAAATTATTTTTTGACCAAACGATTCAATTGAACCACCTCCTCGCTGAAAACATTCTGAAAGCAAATCAACATCATTTGTCAGATTTATAGCTTCTTTAAAAAGTGCTTTTTCTTCCTCAAGCCAAGGTTCGTAAGCTCTTGGATAATTTTTTCTTGCGTTTTCAATAAACTCTGAAAGATTTTCTGATTTGGAAATACCCAAACCATTTACTCTTTCTTTAAGCCTGTTTATTGTCTCAAGTGTCATCTTGTTGAATTTCTGTTTTTTAAAATAGTCAACCTCACGATATAGATTATTGTTTGCCCTTTCGGTTTTCTTTTTTTCAAGATTATTTCTTTGGGAAATATTTATTGTGTTCGAAAATTTCAATTCATCAATTGCAATTTGAAGTGCTCTTATAACGTCACGTTCATTTAGTATACTATAACCATCAAGTATTTCCCCAGTTTTTGGTGAGCGTCCTGAAACTAAAGCTTCTAATATTTCTATAGTTCTCGTTTTGTCCATAATTATTAGGATTTTATGTGTTGTCGTTCATGGCAAGAATAGCAGATTGAAACTAACCATTCAATAGGTTCCTTTCCAATACTAAATTTTGCGTATCTTTTATGATGAACTTGAGTGGCTTTAGCACCGCAATAAACACAACGCCAATTGTCTCTTTTCATTACAATATAACGTTTGCGTTTCCATGCATCTGACTTTAAATAATCATTACGATAATAATCGCGACGCTTTTTACGGTTAACTTCAAAAATCCATTTTTTAACCAACCATAAAATTAAAGTTGAAAATAAAAATAATAAAATTACAAACTTCATAATGAATGTTCTTTTATATTATTTTCTTCAATTTAAGAGATTTGCTATAAGCTTGCAGCTAACTTGTTAACATACGCATGTTTTATCGAAAATAAAGTTACGCAAATATTAATAACCCATTGTGGTTCAAAATATTGTATAAAATTTTTCAACTCACTTATTCAGGTTATATATGCAAAAGCCCCAACACTACGGTTGGGGCTTCTAATTTCTATCTGTTGCGAGGGAAGGGATCGAACCTCCGACCTTCGGGTTATGAGCCCGACGAGCTACCGCTGCTCTACCTCGCGATGTAATGGGTTGCAAAATTAAGGTAAAGCAGTTTTGTTACCAAATATTATTTGTTTTAATCATCCGACCTTCTTTTTACAGAAGCTGCTCCACTACTCGAAATATCCCGAATTAAACCCTCCCCTTTGTAATTTATACTACTACCCCCGCTAGCCCTTGCATTTAATTCTTTATTGATGGTGATGCGTATATCTGAGGCCCCAGACGCATCTAGCTTACAGTAATCCACTTTCAAATCGTACGACTTCATAGAACTCGCCCCACTTAAGCTAATCGACGCTTTTGCAGCTGTACCAGTCATTTTTACCGAACAGGCACCACTCAATTCCATCTTTAAGTTTTGTACCGCTAACTCCCCTAAAAAGTCGCTAGCGCCCGACATCTCTACGATTAAATCATTCAATGCCAACTTACCCGTTGTACGCACATTGCATGCGCCCGAGGCTTCAATTCTTTTTAAATTAGCCACTGTAACATAGGCCTTCATTTTTGTGTTACCCCAGCTTCGCCAATTCCAGCCCTTATTATCGAAATAAATTTTTAATACATTATCTCTTAATTCGGTACGAATACGATCCACAATTTCATCCGCGCTTGCACTCACAGCAACCGCATCTTCTGTACCCTGGGATATATATAAATCAATCGCGCCAGAAATTTCAATGGCGGTAAAGCCACTTACTTTACGTACCTGCGCATTGGCATCGAATACTACATTTTTATCGTTTTGGGCCATGGCACTAAGGCCAAAAAAGAGTAGTAAAATCCCAATAATCCTATGCTTCATATCCATAATTTATTGTGTAACGTATAACAGCCACTAAAGTTACAATTGGTTTACACACAAAATACTACATTTGCGGCGTCCTCGGGGTGCTTACTACTAAAATCGGTAGGCTGAGAAATACCCGTTGAACCTGAACAGGGTAATTCCTGCGAAGGGAAGGTATCGCAATTTTCTGCTACTCTCCACGAGCATTTCCCTGTTCCCATTATTCATTTTTTAAAAATTTTCGAAATGAAAAAAATCATGGGAACAACCATCGCGCTGCTAATGTACACTTTACTACTAGCGCAGGGTTCCAAAAAAAGTACACCAGTTATTACAAAAAATGATGATACTGGTAAAGCGCCCGCTTATTTCTTAACACCCTTAGAAGTAAGGGCCATTCGCGCGGCAGCAAATGCTCCATTTGCTAAAACCAATATCGATAAAACCACTATCGCTAAACAAAATTTGGCACAAGATCTTCCCTTTTTACTCAACCAAACACCTTCCGTAGTCATTAATTCAGATGCGGGAAATGGCGTTGGGTACACGGGTATTCGCATTCGTGGAACAGATGCCACACGCATTAATGTTACTTTAAATGGCATTCCGTATAACGATGCAGAAAGCATGGGAACATTCTTTGTAAATCTCCCCGACTTTTCTTCTTCTGTAAACAGTATACAAATTCAAAGAGGTGTTGGTACTTCAACCAATGGTTCCGGTGCTTTTGGCGCAACCATTAATTTATCCACCAATGAATTCAACAACAAATCATATGCTGAACTCAATAATAGCTTTGGTTCATTCAATACTTGGAAGAACACCATTAAAGCCGGAACAGGATTAATAGGTAAACACTTTACCGTTGATGCAAGAGTAAGTAGTATTCGCAGCGATGGATTTATTGAAAGAGCAAAAAGCAATTTGCAATCTTTTTATCTCAGCACAGCGTATACAACAGAAAAAACTTCCTTACGATTCAATATTTTTTCAGGTAAAGAAAAAACATACCAAGCTTGGTATGGTGTTGCTGAAAATATATTACCCACCAACCGCAGGCATAACCCTGCCGGTACAGAAAAGCCAGGTGAGCCCTACGATAATCAAACAGATAATTATACACAAACGCATTATCAATTATTTTTCAATCATCAACTATCCAAAAAATGGGCATTGAGTACCGCAGCTTTCTTAACCAGGGGCTATGGTTATTATGAAGAATATAAAAAAGAACAGCCGTATGTGTTATACGGATTACCCAATGTAGCTATTGGCTCAGTCATTTATACCGAAACCGACTTAGTTCGCCAGCGTTGGTTAGATAATTATTTTTATGGCCAAAATATATCACTCCAATATAAAGATGAGAGAAATGAATTATTTATTGGTGGTGGCTGGAGTAATTATAAGGGCGATCATTATGGCAAAGTAATTTGGTTACAAAGAGGCACTGTTCCTGATAATTACAAATACTACAACTTGCCTGCTTCTAAAAATGATGCTAATTTCTTTGTAAAGTGGACACACAATCTTACAGAACACGTATCCTTATTTACGGATCTACAATTCCGACATGTTGCACACAACATGGATGGGTTTGCTAATAATCCAACGCTATTCATCAATAGAAGGTTTAATTTTTTTAATCCAAAAGCGGGGATATCTTATCAACATAATGGCTGGAATGCTTTTTTAAGTTATGCTATCGCGCATAAAGAGCCCAATAGAGATGATTTTCAAGCAGGCATTAATAATCAACCAACGCATGAAACCTTACAAGATATAGAGTTAGGCATTGAAAAAAGAAATAGCACATATAGTTTCGGTGCCACCCTCTATTACATGTACTACAAAAATCAATTAGTACTTACAGGCGCAATTAATGATGTGGGCGCGTATACGAGAACAAATACGCCAGCCAGCTACAGACTGGGTGTTGAGCTTCAAGGATCCGCTATTATAAATAAATGGTTTAATGCAAGTGCGAATTTTACCATTAGTCGAAATAAAATAAAATCATTTGTAGAATATATCGACAACTATGATTTAGGCATTCAAGAAGGCAGGCTGCATACAAATAAAGATATCGCTTTCTCACCCGCACTTGTGGGTAGCGCTGCACTTAACTTTTTACCCATACAAAAACTAGAATTAAGCCTAATCAATAAATATGTAAGTAAACAATATTTAGATAATACACAAGATGAAACAAGGGGGTTAAATGGTTTCTTCGTACAAGATCTTCGGGCTATTTATACACTTAAAAAAGAAGGGCTAAAAAATACACAGGTGATATTCCAGGTAAACAATCTTTTCAATTATAAATATGAACCCAATGGGTATACATTCAGTTATATCTATGGAGGAGCTTTTACAACAGAAAATTATTATTACCCCATGGCAGGCACCAATTTTATGTTGGCTTTAAATATTAAATTATAAATATAACGAGGGTCTGACCTTACAGGTACAGACCCTCGTTGAATAGTGCGCCTGCACTTTTGGGTCAGACGCACTATTTTCATTAATTATCTATTGTCCCACCATAAATACTGCATTAGCAACTAGCAATTTACCGTTCTCCCAAAAATTACGGAATAGTACATCCTCAGATAAATAAATTACGGTACCCGCACCCATATTCTGTACCCCAAACAGCATACCTTCTTTCAACTTCGCTTTTACTTTTACACCTGCAAAACCAGTTACATAAGCATCTTTCTTAATGGTGCCTACATTCCACCCATCTTTCAACATCTCATACAAATTATCATCTTGCTTAAGTGTATAATAAAAATCGGAATAGCCAAATGCCAAGGGGTGCGTATTATCTAAATCTATTTTATAAATAGCACCTGGAATAGAATTGGTTAAATAATCTTTATCTCTATCAGCATACTTCTTCACACTTTCTTCTTTTTTATCCTCCCCTTTTGTTTCTTTCATTTTAATTCCCCAATCGCCGCCGGCCATAATAGATACGGCGTTTTCCATCGCAATGATTTTTCCTCCACCCCTAACAAATTCTTTCAATCGGTCGGCTGTAGATTTATCATTAATATTTCTGTAATTGCCATCAGGTAGAATAAGTACCTGAAAATTTTTCAAATTCAATCTACCCAAATCTGCTGCATTTACTAGGGTTATAGGATACTCCAGCATACGCTCAAAATAATGCCATACTTCTCCTGCCCCTAATGAAGAAACCTGATCACCGGTAAGCATAGCTACCTTAGGTGCTCCATTTATTGTTTTTACATCGGGTGAACCAAAGTCGGATCCCTTATCCATAAAACCTGTTTCAACTGCTTCACCTTGAATATTGAATTTTTTGCATGCTTCATTTGTTGCTACTAACCAGTTTACAGCCGTATTACTTGTTCGCAATACAATAATAGTACCGCTTTCATACTTTTTATTTTTATAGGTAAACGGTTTTTCTGCAAAACGAATTTTAATACCTTGTTTTAATAAATAGGCTACAAGCTTTGCGCTATTAAAAGAATGATAAGGCACCAATACTCCATAATTCGTATTTACCATACTAATGGTTGTTGCTGCTGCATCATTCGCGATATCTAATTTTTCTTTTACGGCATATCCTTTTATACCATAACTATAAGCCGCACTCCAAGCAGTGATATCATAAGTGTTTGAATCAGTAACAACCGTACGTGGCTCTAGTAATACTTTTGCCATTACAGATCGAGGTTGGTAAGCACTCACAGCTATATGAAATCCTTCATCTGTAAAAGCATCATCTTTACCTGTAAAATAATTAAACCCACGGAATGTTTTGGTTGATAAGGCACCATATTCAATTCCATTTTGATCAAGCAATTTCTTTAATGCTGCTAGTTTATTTTCATCTTTAGCTGTAAATACATAGGTTTTATATTCTGTATTTTTTGC
>JBDKJW010000149.1:0-6024 GCA_039796395.1 Bacteroidota bacterium | reverse complement strand
CGCCCCTTTAGAAATTAAAAGAGGTGCCGGAAATACACGAAATAAAAATATTCTATTAAAACTAACCAATGATTGGGCTTCGGGCGGACAAAACGAGCCCTCAATTATGTTCTTTAATGGCGATTATTCAAATCCTAAGAATGCAAGTTGGTGGACGGTGGGCGCACGTGTATCTGGCGATAATACCATTAAAACACCCCAAACTTTCAAAATATCCTTCAAAGGTGGTGGCGACCCAACAGAGAAAGAATATTTTTCCATCGATTCATATGAAGGTCATGTAAAAATTGGTGATGTAAATACGCAAGTAGATGGTTATAAATTATTTGTAGAACAAGGTATTCTTACGGAGAAAGTAAAAGTAGCCATCAAAAATTCTAAAGATTGGTTTGATCATGTATTTGATAAAAAATATGACCTCATGCCACTCAGTCATTTAGAAAAATACATTCAACAAAACAAGCATCTCCCAGATGTACCTACTACAGCAGAGGTTATGAAAGACGGATTAGACTTAGGCAAAATGAATGCTATCTTGCTGAAAAAAGTAGAAGAGCTTACACTGTATACGATTCAGTTGAAAAAAGAGATTGACGAGTTGAAGAAAAAGACCGTAGACCGTAGACCGTAGACCGTATAAGAAATATAGCTACTTAATTACTTATTTTACTTAGCAACTTTATAAACCCTATAAACTTCATACCCCTACTTCCCCCTCGGCACATAGGCTCCACTCTCCAACCAGGTTAACCATACTTTCTTAAATTCTGCATGTGTAAGCGGAGGTGTAGTACGCCCCTCCCCTGGTTCAAAGCCCCATTTAACCAACGCATCATCTGCATGGGCAATAAGCTGTTGCATATTCTTATTACCATTGGTTTTTGGGTTGATTAATTGCTTGGCTAATTGAGCAGGCGTTCTTCCTTGGAAAACCATTTTCATATTGGATGGAGGTAAATGCCAATTAGGAGCGCCGGGCGGGCGACCCTGTCCTTCTACATTTGCCGATTGATGACAATTACTACATTTCATCGCATATACGCCCTTGCCATCTGTTCCTCGTTTAGGCAACATCGCATGAATATGGCTATCATCACCCTGTAGGGGAATATCACCCGAAGGGTGACAATTCATACACCTTGGACTCATCAATACTTTATATACTTCTTCAAAGGCTTGCAAAGAAGCAATGCTATCTTTTGCTGCTAGCTTGTTATTAGTAACATGATTGTTATCCATCACAAAACTCATTAGCATAACCATAGCCGTAACGCAGCCGATTATAATTAGTTTCTTCATCATTTTTATTTTCCTTTTCGTTGAATTTCTGCAGCACGTTTTATAGCAGCACGAACCCTAACATAAGTGCCACATCTACAAATATTACCCGCCATAGCCGCATCAATATCTGCATCGGTTGGGTTTTTATTTTCTTTCAGGAGTACAGCTGCCGACATGATTTGTCCGGCCTGACAATACCCACACTGTACCACATCCAACTCTACCCAAGCCTTTTGCAATGGATGATCGCCCTTCGCAGATAATCCTTCTATCGTTAGCACTTTTTGATTGGCAGCCCTACTAACTTTGGTTACACAAGAACGAACAGCTTCTCCATTCAAATGCACCACACAAGCACCACATTGCGCTACACCACAACCGTATTTAGCGCCTGCCAAATCCATATGATCGCGCAAAACCCATAATAGCGGTGTATCGGGGTCTACATCTACATTTACTGGTTTACTATTGATATTCAATTTTATCATAAAAGCGATTTAGTATTATTGCTATTAACTATTATTATTTAGAAGTTTTACACCAAAGGGTTGCTGGTATCTCCGCTTACCTTCTAATTTATACAAAGCATTTGCAACAGCAGGGATTACAGGTGGAAAAGGCGGTTCACCTAAACCCGTTGGATCAATATCATTATCTACAAAATACACATCAATCTTTTTAGGTGCTTCGTGCATGCGAATGATTTTGTACTTATTGAAATTGGTTTGCTGTCCAACTCCATCAATATGGGTTAGTCCACTATAAAATGCATTTCCAATGCCATCCACAACAGCTCCCTGCACCATATTCGTAGCTGCATCGGGGTTAATCACAATACCACAATCAATAGTGCTTGTAACCCGCTCCACATAAGGCTCCCCATTTTTCTTCACCATATCTACCACATGTGCTGCATACGAATTATGACAGAAATAAAAAGCCACACCTCGATAGTATTTCTTGTTTTCTGGCTTACCCCAACCCGATTTTTCTTTTAATAATTCTAGTACACCAGCATAACGTGCCGCATCATAATCATTATTTTTCCCAACCGGTTTTTCTTTGGCTCTTTTCAATAATTCTAATCGAAAATCTATAGGATCTTTACCCATGGTTTCGGCTAGCTCATCTAAAAAACACTGTTCTGCTGCAGCATTAAAATTAGAACGTGGTGCTCTGTATGCACCGATAGTTATATTAGAAGGTATCTGCCAACCTTCTGCTAAATAATTATCAACTGCTCCGGCAGGAAAACGATCGGCATGTACAGGATGCTCGGGAATACCCCCTCCTTTCACATGAAAGCCAACCAAATTTTTATTGGCATCTAATGCAGCCCTATACGTTGCTGTATACATAGGGCGATAGATACCGTAAGTCATATCATCTTCTCTAGAATATATGAGCTTAACGGGCGCTTTCATTTTCTGCGAAATGATGGCAGCCTCAGCTAAATAATGCGCATAAGCCCTTCTACCAAAACCACCACCCATACGTGTCATTTGCACTTCAATTTTATCGGCAGGCATTTTAAGCACTTTTGATACGATTGGAATGGCCCAAGCGGGCGCTTGTAAAGGACCAACCAATAACGCTTTATCATCTGTTACATGTGCAAAAAAGTTTACGGGCTCCATGCAATTATGCGCTAAGAATGGTGCTGTATACGTGCGCTCAATTATTTGTGCTGCATTTTTAAAAGCAGTTTCGGGGTCGCCATCCTTTCTTAATTCACGAGCAGGTTTTTTAGCAAAAGCTTCCATTGCAGCAAACTGCTTGCTGGTAGTTTCTAATGCGCCCGGCACCGTTACTTGTGTTTTTCCACCTCTACCACTCATCGTATCTTTTCTATCTCCAGCAGACTCCCAACTTAGTTTTAGCTTTTTGCGTGCCTGCATTACTTCCCATGTAGTATTCCCTACAATTACCAATAATTCATTAAATGATCGGGTATCAAAACCAGCTTGCTCTGTTCCATCTGGATAGAGTACCGTATCAAAAACACTTTTGATACCAGGCATTTTCAAAGCTTCTGAAGCATCATATGATTTTAGCTTCATTCCAAAGCCAGGCGGGTGCTCAATCATCGCAATTAACATGCCTTCATGTTTATAATCCATACCGAATAAAGGCGTGCCTACTACAATCTTTTTTCCCTCAACATTTAATTGAGAATTACCAACAATTTTAAAATCATTTACATTCTTCAGTTTCACATTTTTAGGAACAGGCAATGTAGCAGCCTTAGCAGCGAAGCTTCCATAGGTTGCCGACTTACCTGATTTCTTATGATAAAGCATCCCCGATGCAGTGGTAATTTCTTCAATTGAAACACCCCAAGTTTGGGCAGCAGCCTGCATCAACATATAACGCACGGTAGCGCCTGCTTCACGTAAAGGCTTCCAATACATACGAACCGAATTACTACCTCCTGTAAATTGTGGACCAAGTTTTGTGTTATGCGGTGCCATTTCAACCACTACTTTCTTAAAATCAACATCTAGTTCTTCTGCCACAATCATGGGCAAGGAAGTCATTACATTTTGTCCGAAATCAGGATTAGGATTCAATATTTTGATCACATTATCAGGCGTGATACGAATAAACCCGTTGAGCTCAATCCAATTGGTGGGTAAAGGCGCATCATGCTCTTCATAAGCAGCAAAAGCAGGTAACCAAGAGAAATTGAGCATCAATCCCCCACCTGCCATTACGGTAGTTTTTAAGAAAGAGCGACGTTGTTGAGCAGATAGTTCTTGATTTGTCATGTTCCTAAATTTTAGGCAGAAAAACTAAATTATATTTAAGGCTACTAAATTTACGGATTATAGTATTATAATCTATAGTTAGGCTATATCCTTTTATACTTTTTACTAAAATGATAATGCAATGATACATTCCACATATAAAGTTGATTACCTGTAATATTGGAGCTAAGTGTTTGATTAAATGCATGTTGTAGCGTAAATGGTAATTGCTCATGCGAAAACGTAACAGCACCCGATACATAATTACCATCCTGCCCATCTAAATATAAATGATAGAGTGTTGGAGAGAAAGCAACACGTAAATCTTTACTTAGTTTTAAGTTTGATATATTCATATTGACTGCAATAAAATGTGTTGTTTGTGCACCATCTTTTTGTAGTCCATTTCCTTGCAGATAATACAGGCCAACACTAAAATATTTATTGAACTTATAATCGTTAGCTAGCTCCCATGCTATAAACCTTCGCATTTGCGAAATAGTAGTAGTTTGTCCACTTGCTTGAATATCTCTTGTTTGAATATTAATGGCTGGGTGAATACCAATTCGCAAACTATATTTGCTCATCGTAATTGCATGATATCTAAACCAAAAAATCATACTCCCTTTAGTAGCATTTGGTACAAGTCTGATATCAGGATCAAAGCTAAATCTATTCTTTTTTAAGGATAGCAATATCATACTTGCAGGGCTATTTAACGAAAATGTAGGTACAATAGAAAAGCCATTGGAAGAAAAGCCAAGTGAGCCTGAAAATGTGGTAGCTTGCTTGCTGGTACTATCTGTTGTTAGTGTTTGAGCATTCAAACAACTACTTACTACCAAACAGCTAAGTATTAAAATTAATTTATTCATTAAGACTTATTATTTTACTAAATGATTGAACAAAGAACCGAAGCTTAGAATAGTACTATGTATATTAATTACTGTTTTAGCTACCATTATTACTGATTGTACAGCAACAGTACATTTCTTATTAAAATGATAAATACTTTTATGGTATAAACATGTATATGCGAACGATAGTAAATATTAAGACTGTTGGAGAGTACACAAAACTACGGGGAGGCACAATATTACATCCACTTATTAATATTCTCGATAGCGAGGACTTGGTATTTCTTGAACCTGCCTCCTATAATTTTGGATTTTATTGTATATTTCTAAAAGAAACTAAATGTGGCGATTTAAAATATGGCAAGGAAGCGTATGATTACCAAGAGGAAAGTTTGGTGTTTGTAGCACCCTCACAAATTCTAACCGTAGAAAAGTATTTACCTAATGTAAAGCCTAAAGGAAAAACATTGATTTTTCATCCTGAATTTATAAAAGGATCTGGATTGGCTAATATTATGGCTGATTATTCTTTTTTCTCCTATTCATCTAATGAAGCCCTTCATATGTCTACTAAAGAAAAAGAAATGATAGTAGGCATAATTGACACTATTGAAGCAGAGCTCCAGCAAAATTTGGATAAGCATAGCAAAACATTAGTATTATCTCACGTTCAAGTACTCTTAAATTATGCCACCCGTTTTTACGACAGGCAATTTATTACCAGAGAACATATTAATAAAGGCTTACTAGAAAAATTTGAAAGCATCTTAAATGCATATTTCCTATCTGAGAAACCACAAAATATTGGACTGCCATCTGTTGCTTACTGTGCTGCAGAACTGCATTTATCGGCCAACTACTTTGGCGATCTTATTAAGAAAGAAACAGGAAAAACAGCACAAGAATATATTCAATCAAAAGTAATAGATGTGGCCAAAGAAAAAATCTTTGATATCAATAAATCAATTAGCGAAGTAGCTTATGAATTAGGTTTTAAATATCCGCAACACTTTACAAGATTATTCAAACAAAAAGTAGGTATGTCGCCACAAGAATATAGAAATCTGAATTAGCTTATTCAAGAAGATTAAAGAGTTTTATTGTTTAGTTTACATGTTGTTAAATTCAAATTATGAAAT
>JBDKJW010000148.1:0-7793 GCA_039796395.1 Bacteroidota bacterium | reverse complement strand
TGTGTAAATACAATAACTTTCATTCGCTTATTCAGCAATTTCATTACACAAACTAGCGGTGCTAAATTAATATGCCCAACGAATAGCAGATCAGTTTTTTTTGCCGTTTTTAAACAATGAAAAAGCATTTTAATCTTAACATTCTTATTAAACTTCTCTATCCCTCCTGTTTTTGAAAAAGCGGTTAGATATATGAATTGAATTGTTTTCACCAGGTGCTACTTGAATTTCTTTCTTTTGAAACCAAACTATATGTCCAAAATCTGCTCCAATGCAATTTACCATTCTTAAGCTGCGCATGCTTTTTTTGGAGGTCTTTATTATTTACGATCAACGCCGTTGACTCACTCATCCAATGCTGAAATGGGAAAACAAATCCTTTTTTTGGTCTATCCCAAATTACAGAAGGCAATTGATTTTTAAATGCATTAATGAGTAGTCCTTTTGGTAGTTTTTTATCAAATCTTATGCTAGCAGAAAGCTGATTGGCATAATTAATAATACGTTTATCTAAAAAAGGGACCCTTACCTCAACAGCATGCCACATGCTCATATAATCAGTATCTTTTAATAACTGATTGAGCATATAATTATTTTGCTCGTATTGCGACATTTCTTCAACACTTGTAGCTACTTGAGAAAATTGTTGTGTTGTTATTTCTGCTAATTTAGTTTCAACATAATCGATATCAATTCCCAGTAATATGGCAACTTCATCGGGTGTATAAAATCCTCTTTGTGCATAATATAACCCTTTAATACCACCAAGTTTCATAAAGGCCAATTTTTTCCATTTTTGATTGGGAGAAAATGAAGCCAGTGAGTAAACACTATTGGGGATTATAGAAGCTCCCGCTATATACTTAGCTTTCTTAAATGACGGGTAACCGCCAAATATTTCATCTGCTCCAATGCCGCTTAAAACGGCTTTAAGTCCACTTTGTTTGGCATACTTAGAGATAAAGTACGTATTCATACCGTCATTACTTGGCTGATCCATTGCGGCAATGATATCAGTCAGCGAGTCTTCAAAAATTTTCTTTGTAACTGTAAATGCCTGATGCTTAGCACCTGTTTTCCGAATAATGATATCTTGGTATTCTTTTTCAGAAAAAGCAGTTTCATCAAAATCTATTGACAATGTATGCAAGTTACTACCTAAATATTTTTGTGCAACTATAGTAAGTATACTTGAATCAATACCTCCACTCAAAAATAGTCCAATAGGTGCATCAGAAATTAGATGTTGTTCAACAGTTTTATTTAGTAATTGATTAAGATTAATTGCAGCTTCTTCAGCACTAATAATAAGCTTTTGTGTACCAGCATCCTCCTCAATTTTATTAATTTTAAACTGCTTATTCTTGATATTGAAAATTAGCACACTCCCTTTAGGGAGTATAAAAATGTTCGCTAATGTGGTAAAGGGTTCTGGAATATGACCCAATAATAAAAAATAAGTTTTCCAATCTTTATTTGCAGGCCAATCCTTATTGATTTGCAAAAATGCTTTTACTTCTGAAGCGAAACAAAATAGTTCGTTACTATGGTGATAATAAAGTGGCTTTATTCCTGCATGATCTCTAGCCAGCACAATTTCATTTGTCCTTTTATCATAAATAGCTAGTGCAAACATACCTTCTAGTCTTTTAAAGCATGTATGTCCCCAGCAAGCATAAGATTGAAGAATGACCTCTGTATCTGTTTCTGTAGTAAAAAGATAGCCCTTGAGTTTGAGTTCCTCTCTTAGTTCTTTGTAATAAAAAGATAGCCCTTGAGTTTGAGTTCCTCTCTTAGTTCTTTGTAATTATATATTTCTCCATTAAAAGCAATAACTATTTGATGATCTTGAGATAGCATAGGTTGATGGCCTGCAGCAGACAAGTCAATCAATGATAGTCTTCTATGACCCAATGCTAACCCTTTCTCTTGATCAATAAAAAAGCCAGCATCATCAGGGCCACCATGTTGCATAGCATCTCGCATCTGCTGAATTGCTAGTTCAAGATTCAATGAGTTATCATTAACTATTCCCGCTATACGGCACATAACTGTTGCAAAAGACGTTCGCTATATTTTTTCCAACTGTACTTTTCTACTGCAATTGAAGCTGCGTTACCCATCACTTGAATGCTACTCTTATTATCAATAAAATATTGAATTGCCGCTTCTAGTGCGTCTATATTATTCGACTCAATTACAAAACCACAATCAGATGTAACTAATTGCGAAGATCCGGTTGCTGTGGTAGTTATTATAGGCAAACCACAGGCCATTGCTTCTGGAACAACTGCTGCCCAACTATCTAAATAACTTGGGAATACAAAAACATCGGCTTCTCTAAAATAATCAGCCAATTTATCTTGTGCACATGCTTCTATATAATTAATTTTTATCCGACTTTCATATGTGTCAATAAGATATGACGCATCGCTTTTTGGACCAATAAGTATTAATTCAACTTCTCTTGATTGAAAGGAATTAATTGCCTCTAATAAGAGATGAATTCCTTTTCTCTTGGTAATTATTCCAGCATAAATCAACTTTAGGGGCTTATTATTATTAATAGTCTTCAAAGGGCTAGGATAAAATATACTAGGATCATAACCAAGAGAGTTAACAACTACTTTTGTTTCATCGATACTATTTTGACTTAAAGTTGATTTTGCAAATTGCGACAAGCTGAAAATTTTATCGGCAACTTCATATTCCGAAATTTTATGCTTACTTATAGCCTGAAAGAGAGATTCGCCTCCCGTAATAGTTTTAAAAAAAGGGTATATTTCTCTTAATGTAGCAATATAATTAGGATGAACCTGTGATAAGTCGAGCCAAGTTATTGCACCATACTGTTTAGCCACAGTAAAAGTTTTCAAACAAGATTTTTCGTATCCAATAACAAGATCTGGTTTATTTTTTTTTACCCACTTAGCAACCCATTTATCTTGCCAGCGATCATCAATATAAGAGCTTTCTTCTACCCTTTTTTTTTGAACGCGATTAAAAAGTTGAAGTAAGAAAGCGCTAAATCTTGTTTGCACTTTTGAAGACTCAATTTCTGGATCAGACTTTACTGACAATTTTCTTTTGAAGGCTGGAAATAATAGTCCAACTATTATTTCAAATAAGCGCCTAGGGCGGTACCAATACACAGTAGCAAAAGTAACATCATGCCCGCCAGCACTTAATGCTTTTACGGTTCGCAAAGTATATTGCAAGGATGGATTAGAGACAAGAATTTTCAAAAAGTTCAATATATTGTTGAGCAACCAGTTTTCGCTCATGTTTTTCTAAATGATCTGATACAGCCTTCTCATACTCGTGACTAGGATAAAAAGCTAATGCATTTTTTAATGCACTACATATTGATTCCGGACTTTCAGGGTCAAACTCAAAGGCAAGCCCTCCCGTTGATTCCCTAAGTCCTGGCTTATTAGAACAAGCAATTAAACACCCGCAGGCCATTCCTTCTAGCGCTACAATACCAAATGGTTCATCCCAAATTGAAGGAATAACTACGGCTTTTGCTTGATTATATATGTGACAAAGCTCTTCGGGGTACTTACTTCCATAAAAAGACACATGGTCTTTAAGATCATTATCGGAAACAAATTCAATGAGCCTATCTTTTTCATCACCTTCACCCACAATTACTAATGAAATATTTGCGAATTCTTTTTTTAGTTTTAAAAAAGCTTTTAGGAGTAACAATACACCTTTATCGTTAACAAGTCGTCCAACAAATAATAAGCTAAAAGGCCTACGAGTTATACTCAAGTTCAAATAAAGAGGGTTATAGAAATTATTAATCACAGCGCTTTTACCAAGAAGTGTATTTGCTACATAATTACTTACGGAGATATTTCTTGAGAAAAACGTAAAAATGTTTTTTATTTTTCCTGTAAGTGTATTTTGATGTGAATAAGGCAAATGATGTATAACAACCCACTTTTTTTTTAATAGTAGTCCAACAATTATAGTTTTCAAGCTAAGATTTGCTTCTAATAAAATGTCAGATTTTTTGGCCAGTTGAAAAAAAGATAACAAACCCGGATTTCTTACAATTGCATAATTCATATTATGCTCAACATGATCTTTTTTTAACGCTTTAGTTGCTACTGTAACTTTATGTCCCAAATTACTCCATTCTGTTACCAATCCTGCCATGATATTTTCCAAACCACCAACATTGGGAAGATAGGTGGAGCTATATACAAAAATTTTCATGTTAGCCAACCCTTAAATTTAAAGAAATGAAGTTGTGCATCCACATTTGATTGGCTATTCCACGACTTCATTTTGAGTTTACAATTTTCAGCCAAAGTAGTTTTTAGTTCAGGCGACTCATTAAACAGGCTCATTTTTTGTGATAACGATTCAATATCCCCTACCGAATAGGTATAACCAGTAAGCCCATCTTCAATTAAATCACCAGCTGCTCCTACAGTATTACTGGCTATTACAGGTGTGCCGCAAATCATAGCTTCATTCACTGGTAACCCATAAGGCTCGTGTTCAGCAGGTACAATTAACACTGAGGCTATTGCATAATAAGCCGGTAATTCATGATACGCAACAAGGCCTGTGAATATTACTTGATTGCTAATTTCTAAATTTTTTGAGAGCGTTTCTAAGGCATTTTTTTCTGGCCCGTCGCCAATAATAATCATTCTGGCAGATGAATCAGCAAGCAAGGCAAAAGCTTTCAGTAAATCTTCAGCTTTTTTACGAGGTATGAGTTTGCCGCAGAAGAGAAAAACAACTTCATTCGAACGAAGGCCAAGCAGCCCCCTTAGTTTAACAAGATTTGAATTTTGTAATCTGTTTAAAAGAAATTGCTCATTTACAGTATACGGCGTCAAAACAATTTGATGAGCCTTAATACCAATTTTTTTAAAGTAGTTTTCGCTTGCACTTGATGGAACAAATAATGCGTCGGCAATACTATTATATAAAAATCGAAATAGAAAAGGCTTTACTTTTAGCTTCCATCCATCACTGCCTGAAATGCCTTGTAAACTTGATGCATCTGAAGTGAGCACTAATCTTTTACCAAAAAGCTTTGCCAATAAAATGGCTTTTCTAAATACAGGATGAAAATGTCCATACACAACTACGATATCTGAACGCTTAATATATGCTAAAAGTGAACTGCCAGATTTAAGAAATTTATAAGGATAGATATACAACTGATTATTATCAAAAACAGATTGATTGATATTCTCGCTTCCGGATAATGAACCATTTGTTTCTTCTAAACACAAAACAGTTGTGGTAATATTATTTTCTTTTGATAATAACTGATAGGGTAGGTCGTTTTGAATGGGCCGTTCTAACAAATAAAGTAGGCGCACTAAAATTTATGTTTTAGAATAAATACAATATTATGCCCGAGTAAGTAGATGAGATGAAGGGCTTTAACAAGGTTGATAAAATGCGAATTAGAAAAGAATAATTACCAGCCTTAGCTAAAAAATCATACTGGCAATTATGTAATCCTCAGTTAGAACTTTCAATCATTAAAACTATTTACTCGATTTATAATTAAAAGCTATACTAATACTCTCTTTATAATAAAAATGATCTACCAAAATAATTCCTAATGCAGCAAAAATTGCATTGTATACATTAAAAACTACAGGGAAGAAAAAAATGAGTATGACTATTAGAATAAATTTTCCAGATTTAGGGATATATGTTTGATTAATTAGAAAAACAGTTAGAAAAACTCTAACTATGAGCAAAATAAATCCCCCCTCCAACAAAATTCTAATTATTTCAGATTCAAAAAAGCCGTATTCTAATATGTAAGGCGAGGTTCCAAATAGTCTTATTGCACCTTGATAAGTGCTTCCAAGACCAACGCCAAGTAATGGGTAGTTACCTCTAAAATTTAGTATTTCCAAGAAATCACCAAAAATTCGGGCATTTTCTTCACCTGATGATCGGCCTAGCGCTCTTCGTTCTACAAATCCAGTAAATGAATTGAGTATTAAATCCAAAAATTTTTCACTCCCCAATCCTAGCAGTATTGTAGCAAAAATAAGTATTGGCAAAAAAAGTTTAAAGTCGAATATAATTTTCCTAACTGAATAATACTCATTGAAAATTATTGTGACTACCACAATTAAATATAGATAGGTTGCTGCTCGCGCACCACTCATAAAACAGGCAACCAAACCCATTATTAAAAGTAAAAGAGAATAAATACTCTTATACCGAAATTTGAATAGCGACCAAACAAGTAAGCTATGAAAAAAAAGAAATCCCGTAAAGCCACTTATGTAGGAAAAAGTTCCTGTAACTCTTGCAGAATTCCCTACAATAGCAATGCTACCAACTGCTTCTACGTCAGCATATGTATTAATAAATGAGTCACTAGGTTGTGTATATTGATAAAAAACTAATAATAGGTGAATGAGTGAGGCAATCACTAAAAAGGGTAAAATTTTTTTAAAATCAAATAGTTTTCTATTATTGAAATAAAAAAAAAGTACAAAAAAGAAGCTCCCATGCAATAAGAAACCTAAAATCCCATGATTAATAGTAAGATTCAATGGGTTTAAAATTCCAACAATTAATACTAAAATAAATATACTGAATGCAGATTTTCCAATTCTCCAATTTGCAAGGCCACCTTTTACAAGTATTAGCACATAAGGAATGAGTATCTGCAAAAAAAGAATGAAGTTGCCAATTTCTTTAGATGAAATAACCCATTTTCTTAATGCACCGCCCAAAACAGTAAATAGATAAATGAATAAAAACAACTTCATACAATAATTTAATCTAACTTTCTTTTGATACACCTTCTAAAGATTAAGCTGCTATTACAGATTCAATATAGGCACACGTTAAGTGCCAGGAAAAATTATTTAAATACAGTCTCCTAGCATTTTGTTTAATATCATTTTTTAATTGCTGATTATTAATGAATTGATCTATTATATCAATACATAATTGGGGGTTATGCGCTGGAATAAATAAAACTGTTTTACGATCCTCGAATAATTCCGTATCAGTTAAATCTCCTTGTATAGTGATAGTTGGAATACCCAGCATTAAGGCAGTGGCTATTGCTCCACTTTTCGCCGAAACACCTCCTTTCCCATTTTTATTAACTACTTCAAGCTGAAAATAAATATCGGCCAGAGCAAACAGTTCCACATATTTATCAGAAGAAATATTTACATATATTTCTGTTCTATCTGCCAGTTTAAGTTTTTTTAGTTGAGATTCAATGAACAATATTTCTATAGGTGTTACTCGACCGATAATAATTAGCTTATATATTGGATTCAAAGAAAATAGCATATAAATGATATCAAAGAAATAGGCATTGCATCTATTAGCATTCGAGATAATTATTTGTTCACTTTTTTCCTCATAAAAAAGGCTGCCAGCGTGAGTATGCTTATAAAGAGTTTCAAAATTCGATGGAATAGGCAAAATTTTTATTTTGAAAGGAAACAACAATGAGGCATAGTATTTATTACTTGTTTGTGCACTATTGGCGAATAGGCTGATTAAATAGGCAATAAATCTTTGACAAATAGCTCTTACAATTCCACTTACTTTACCATTCCATAAGCGAATAGACACTTCGTGAAAGTTAGCATGAATTCTAGTGCCAGATATACGTACAATTAGAAGAAAAAAAGGGATTAATATTGGAATACCAATTTTGGAATAAGCATAAGGTACATATTGAAATAAAATCCATTTTGGTTTCTTTTTCCTGATTTCTCTAAAAAGTGATATTAACCCTATGACTCCCCAACTGGTTATATTAA
>JBDKJW010000147.1:0-6954 GCA_039796395.1 Bacteroidota bacterium | reverse complement strand
TATTTAGGGAGAGCCAATGATATATATGAAGCACCGCGAAAAGTATTAGAAGTATTAGATGCCGAATTGGTGGAGATGAAACGCTGTAGAAAAAATGGCCTATGCTGTGGTGCTGGTGGTGCTCAAATGTTTAAGGAAGATGAGCCAGGCGAAAAGCGCATTAATATTGAAAGAGCGGATGAAGCGCTCGAAACGGGGGCTGGTATTATTGCCGCTGCTTGTCCGTTTTGTAACACCATGATGAGCGATGGTGTAAAAAATCGCGAAAAAGAAAATGAAGTAGCTGTATTAGATATAGCAGAAATGATTGCAGAAAGTATGGCATAACGATGATAGACTTAACAACAATATTACCTGAAGAATTTAGCGATAGTTCTCGAGTGTGGATTTACCAAAGCAGTAAATTATTCACCATACAAGAAGCATTTGCCATTGAAGATATGTTGAGTGATTTTGTGGCTAATTGGAAGAGCCATGGAGCTGAAGTAAAAGGATATGGCAATCTTTTCTTTGGAAGATTTATTGTGTTAATGGCAGATGAATCGGCTACTGGTGTTAGTGGCTGTAGCACAGATAGTTCGGTACATTTGATCAAACAAATAGAACAATTGTTTAAAGTTAACTTATTCAACAGACAAGACCTTGCTTTTTATATCAAAGAAAAAGTAGAAGTAATTCCGATGGCGCAGTTACCTTATGCTTTAGAAAATGGTTTCATTAATAAAGATACATTGTACTTTAATAATTTGGTTAACGATAAAAAAGCCTTACTCAACAATTGGATAACGCCCGTAAAAAATACATGGCTTGCGGCTAAATTAAAGATCACTACTTCTTGAGTTTATCCAAAGCAGCTTTTTTTTTTTTGCTTATCCGTTAATGTACTTTTCTGTACTATTTTATTTAATTGATAGCTAATTGTAAATCGGTAATTACGTGTAACTGTATTATTCACAGACTCAATATAGAATCGCGGCCCTTGTGAAACAGTTACATACTGTTGTACCATAAAGGGGTCAATAATATTAAAGCCAATAATCAATCGTCTATCAAATAACTTTCTTTGTATGCCAAAGTTACTACTGATATTGCTTCTACTTCTACCCTGTGGATCGGCAAAATTATTAAACCTCGCTGTTCCTTCAATATTCCAAAGCGGCGATGGCGTATATGAATAATTCAAACTAGTATAAAAGGTGCTACCATTTCTATATAAATACAATTGTTTTTCTCTTTCGCTGTATTCATTATAGGTATAGCCAGCACTGGCATTCATTCTGAATTTTTTGCTGAAAGTATAGCCACCAAATACACTGGCTTCATATTCATTTCTGTCTGCAATATTCAACCAAGTAATTTGTGTAATACCATTGTCGATAAGTGTTCTTATTGTATTAAAAACATTTTGTACTTTATTAAACCCGAGTGATGTATTGATATAGTATTTCCCTTTGGTAATACTAATATTCCAATCGATATTATGTGATAAAGAAGGCTGCAAAAAAGGATTACCAAAACGCAAATTATAAGGATCTCCATAATCGATGTTTGGATTGAGTTCGCCAATACCCGGTCTGCGAATAGTTGCCCGGTACACCAATGCAGTATTTACTTGTTTAGAAAAATCTTTTCGAATGGTAAAATTGGGCAACAGATTCCAATAGGCATTTGCTACATTGGCAACATTACCCTTAAAAAAATGAAAGCGCATATCTGTGTACTCTGCCTGTGCGCCAACAGTTAAGCGGAAAGCTTTGGGCAATAGAATGCTAAACCCGGCTCTTACGGTAGTAATATATTGGTCGAAGAAAAAATTGTTGCTTAACTTATCATTATTAATCATAACGCCATCTATCTTTCTCAAAAAGGTTGTATTCAAACTATTATGGAATCGAGCCATATTATAGGTTGCTCCCCCCGAAAAAGTATTTGCCTTTTTTTTAAGTGGCTTGGTATATTCTAAACGAAAATTTGCCGACCTATTGCTGTTGTTGAAATATTGAGATTGCGTAGAATCTAGCGCGAATGGTTGTATATTAAGCTGCAAAAACTGTTGGTAAAAATTACGATCATTATCGTTTTTATTGGCATTACCTACTGCAATCAATCGCAACATTTCTACCGGGTTTTTACCCTTATGCGTATACGATAAAGTTATACCATGGGTATACCCTTGTCCTACGCTATGATTCTCTCTCGTACTATATCTATAAATTTCATTAAATCGATTTATATGTGTAAATGTGTTAAAGCTATTATTATCATAAAAATTTAGATTTCCTTGATACACCAATCCGTACGTACTATTTTTATTTACTTCATAATCTACCTGACTTCTAATATTGGGTCGACTATTAGTATTCGTATAATTTCCAGTTGTTTTAAAATAGTTTGTAGAATCAGTATAAAAATTAGTTCTGGTACTATAACTATTTCCAATTTGCTGATTAAACCCTGAACCGATTGTTTGATTGAAGGAAAGTTTTTTGTTCCGATAGCTAATATTGGCTGATACATTTCCTTCGCCTCTTGTGCCTGCACTCAATGTAAGCTTGCCCACCCAACCAATTTTTCCTTTTTTTGTAACAATATTAATTACCCCACCCGATTCTGTAGCAAATTGAGGGGGCGGATTTATCATGATTTCAATCTTCTCAATACTGCTACCAGGTAAACTTTCTAGTAAATCCTGTAGTTGTTGTGGCGTGAGTTCTGTAGGCTTATCATCAATCAATATTTTGGGTTCCTTCCCTTTTAATAAAATTCTCCCATTGGGGTCGTTATTTACTAAAGGAATATTTTTAAGTAATTCGGCAGTTGTAGCGCCCCCACTTAATGCGCTTTCACCAACATTATAAATGAGCTTATCATCTTTATTTTCAATCAATGGTTTTTCTGCATAAACAATTACTTCATTTAACACTTGGGTTGCTATATTCAACTTAATATCCCCCATATTAAAATCGTATCGCTCTGCTCTTATATAAATACTATCTAGTATGGTTTTTGCATAGCCAATTGCAGAAATGCTTAATGTATAATAGCCGAATGGTAGTTTATCAAACTCAAATGCGCCGTTCTTATCGCTCAAGCTTGTTCTTAGTAAACTATCCGTTTTTTTAATCCTTACTTCTAGTTTAGCATACGCAATAGCATCTCCCTTATCAGCCCCAATAACATTTCCCAAGATAATTCCAAAGTCTTGCTTTTGTATAAAAGGCTTTGTTTGAGCTTGCAAAAGTATTTGCCAGCCAATTATGCCTAGTATCAGTAGAACAACTTTCACTGGCATAAAATTAACCCTAAGTAAGGATTTATTGCTTAAATAAAGGATGATTGGGCTATTTAAGGATATTGGCCAGTGTTTGATCTAATTCCTGCCCTCTTAGGTTTCTAGCAATAATTTTGCCAGTAGGATCTAGTAAGAAGTTTGCAGGAATGCTATTTATACGATACAATTTCGCGGCTTCATTATCAAAATATTTAAGCTCACTAACCTGCGTCCACGTCAACTTATCCTTACGTATGGCTTGTAACCAATCAGCCTTGTTTTCATCAAATGATACACCTAACACAGTGAAATTTTTTGTTTTGTATTTTTTGAAAGCAGCTACCAAATTTGGATTTTCTTGTCGGCATGGCCCACACCAGCTAGCCCAAAAATCTACGAGTACATATTTGCCTTTGAAAGAGGCCAAGCTAATAGGCTTACCCAAAGTATCTTTTTGTACAAAGTTAACAGCCATAGTGCCTACAGTTCCAATTTTCGCATCTGCAATTCCTTTTTCAAGTATCCTTGCAAAAGCGCCTCTTTTTGCATCGGGTGATAATGCGTTATATCGAGCTTCTACATCTTCTAATCCGTTTAAAAGTGGACTAATAACAAACAGCACGAAAGGGCTTACAGGTGAACTCTTTTTAGCAAGCGTAAATGTTGTGGCATTATTCACTACACTTGCTTTTGTAAATTCAAATACACGAATTAAGGAATCTCTTCTTGTAGGTATCTTCTCTGGATTAATAAGGTTAACTAATTTGTTTAATGTATCGCGCAATGGATTGAAAGAATTTTTAAAATCAATATAATCTTGCTCTACCGCGGATCCTTTGATGGCAATATTCGAAAGATTATTAAAATCGCCCTCAATGGTAACAACATTATTGTCCATAAAAAGATCAATAGCTTCCTTTGAACCTACAAAACCAACTTGAAAAATATCTGGTTCAGCAGCCTTCCCTTTTAGTTCAAAAACACCATTTCTAACGGTATCTGTAGTAACCGTTTTCCCATCAGATCCATTCATTAAAAAAACCAAGGTGCCCGACTTAATATTTTTAAGATTACCTTTTATTACAAATCCCTGCTGGGCAATAATTGGCCCTCCAATTAATAAACTAAATAAAATAAAATAATACCGCATAACTTATTTTGAATGACGTTTACGAAGTACATCTTGTACATCTGCTAAAGTATAACCTTTAGCGTTAATTAAAAGCAAATAATGGAATAGTAAATCTGCCGCCTCACCCAAAAACAAATCCTTATTATCGTCTTTTGCCTCAATCACTAATTCAACAGCCTCTTCCCCCACTTTTTGTGCAATTTTATTGATTCCTTTTGCAAACATTTTAGCAACATAAGATTCATCGGCACTTGCCTGTTTACGTAAGTTGATGATGTCTTGTAGATACAATAAGAAATCTTCGCTATGGTTGGGTTCACTCCAACAGGTATCGGCTCCTGTATGACAAGTAGGGCCATTGGGATGCACTTTAATAAGTAAGGTATCATGATCGCAATCAACAGCGATAGATTTTAATGCTAAGAAATTACCACTCTCCTCTCCTTTTGTCCAAAGGCGCTGTTTAGATCTACTAAAGAAAGTTACTTTCCCAGTTTCTTCTGTTTTTTGCAAGGCGGCCTCATTCATGAACCCCAGCATTAACACTTTGTGAGTGTCATAGTCTTGAATGATTGCAGGCACAAGTGCATCTGGGTATTTAGCAAAATCTACTTTCATGGTATAAAGTTCGTTTATTAAAAGCGCATTGAGATGCCTTTTTTGACTAATTGAGTTTTTAAATCGGGGATACTAATTTCTTTAAAATGGAAAATACTTGCGGCCAGTGCAGCATCCGCTTTAGCGGCTAAAAAAACATCTTCAAAATGCTGGATAGTACCGGCGCCACCTGAAGCAATAATGGGTACAGGAAGTGTTTTGGCTAATTCACCCGTTATGTCTAATGCAAAACCAGTTTTTGTTCCATCATTATTCATAGAGGTCAATAAAATTTCTCCGGCTCCAAGTTCAACTGCTTGTTTTGCCCATGCTTTGCATAGAGTTGTAGTTTTAACTTTGCCTCCATTCAAATACACATACCAATTACCATCTTGCTCTAATTTGGTATCTATGGCTAACACTATACACTGGCTTCCGAATTCTTTCGCTAATGCCTCTATTAACAGCGGGTTTTTAAAAGCGGAAGTATTAACAGATATTTTATCTGCCCCATTTTGCAACAAGGTATATACATCTTCTACTGAACCAATACCACCGCCAACCGTGAAAGGAATATTAATGTTATGTGCAATTTTATTAACAAGCTCACTTAATGTTTTTCTTTTTTCATTTGTGGCAGTAATATCTAAAAATACCAACTCATCGGCCCCTTGTGCTGCATATAAAGCACCTAATTCTACAGGATCCCCAGCGTCTCTAATATTGTCAAAATTAATTCCTTTAACGGTTCTACCGTCTTTGATATCTAAACAAGGTATGATTCGTTTGGTTAACATGATTGAGTTACGAGTTTCGGGTTACGGGTTGCGGGTTACGAGTTGTTTCAATGTAATTCTGCCTTCATAGATTGCTTTACCAATAATTACTCCTTTGCAGCCAGCGCGTTCGAGTGCTAATACATCTTCAAAACAACTTACACCGCCGCTTGCGATAAAAAATAAATCAGGGAATTCAGTTATTATCTTATTATATAACTCAATTGATGGCCCCTCTAGCTTACCATCTTTACTAATATCTGTACAAAAAACTTGTTGAATTCCTTTTTCAACATACTGTTGAATAAAAGGAATAATAGCATTATCTGTTGTTTCTAACCATCCACCCACCACAATTTTTTCGCCTTTTACATCGGCTCCTAACAAGAACTTTGATGCACCATATTGCTGAATCCAATGCTCGAATACAGCGGGCGACTTAACTGCTAAACTTCCTATTGTTGCAAAATGGGCACCCGAATTGAGCACGGCTTCTACATCTTTTTCTTGTTTAATACCACCGCCAAAATCAATAACCAAATTTGTATGTGTGGCAACCGACTCAAGTACTTTCCAATTGGTTACTGTACCCGCCTTAGCTCCATCTAAATCTACTAAATGTAACCGTTGTAAGCCTGCGTCTTCAAACATCTTTGCAACTTCAAGTGGATCATCATTATATATAGTCATTTGTGTATAATCGCCTTGAGTGAGTCGTACACATTTACCATTGATAATATCTATTGCGGGAATGATTTGCATGTTATAGTTTACGGGTTTCGATTGCGAGATACGTGTTATAGGTAATAGGTTATAGGGATAAGAAATTAACTAGGATTTTTTCGCCTACTGTTGCACTTTTTTCAGGGTGAAACTGAGTGCCATAAAAATTATTTTTATGTAAAGCAGCACTATAGTTAATCCCATATTCAGTAGTTGCAATAGTATGATCTCCTTTTGCAGCATAATATCCGTGAACAAAATAACAGTAACTATTAGGTTCAATATTAGTGAATAGTGCTGTTTTTGTATCGACTATTTGATTCCACCCAATTTGGGGAACTTTCAAAGTATCACCGGCTGGTGTTTTATTGGCAAATTTTTTTACAGTCTCATCAAAAATACCCAAACAGGTTGTATCATTTTCTTCACTATAACTACACATCAATTGCATACCT
>JBDKJW010000146.1:0-6107 GCA_039796395.1 Bacteroidota bacterium | reverse complement strand
AGGCGATATATATACAAAGCAGAAGGACTATTTTAATGCAGAAGCTACTTTAAAAAGTGTAGCTGATAATGCAGCGGATGAGAGTTTGCGAAAAGAAGCTTCCAGCAAACTTGCCACGGTACTTATAGAGAAAAATAAAAATGCAAAAGTAGAAGCTCCCAAAAACTAAGCCATGAAGAAAATAATATCCATAGTGCTGGTTTTGCTACTTACTATTTTTGTAGTAGAAACAGTGCATGCACAAAAAAAGAAAAAGAAAAAAATAACCAATACTAAAAAAACAGCAACTGTAGAAAAGAAAACAACCAATAAAAAATCAACGCCCACTAAGCAATCTATAAATAATAACAGTGCCGATACAGAAATGGCCATCATAACGCGCGATGGATTAGCTGATACAACAGGTAATAGAACGGTAATAATTACTTCTGCATTTAAACCATCTTTACAATATGCTGCAAAAATAAATTTCACAGCAGCAACACCAGTAACAGATAGTTCTAAAATTCCACTTGCGTATAAAGTGCCTTCCGCTAACTTATTTTTTTCGTATCAGCCAGTATCAATAAAACCGTTAGCATTACCGGTAGATTCTGGAACTGTTTGGGAGAATCATCAAAGGATTAAAATTGGGTTAGGTAATTATAGTACTGTATTTGCTGATGGAAGATTTTCCTTCGGCGATGGTAAAAAAGCAATAACAAACTTAGGGATAGATTATATTACTTCAAAAAGCGATGTATTTGCGCAGCAATTTAGCAAGTTTGGGGTTGATGTAAAATCCATCATTAACACAAGTACTCATTTGGAATGGACTACACAAGCATTTTTTAATAGTACAACACAGTTTCGCTATGGTGTTCCTGGCGGCGCGGCGAGTGGTATATCTAAAGATCAGCTCAAACAAATTTATAATACTGTGGGGCTTGAGCTTAGTTTACGTAATAAGGTACCTAATGAAGTAGGATTGAGTTATCATCCGAAATTAAATTATTATAGATTTACCGACAATGTTGGTGGATCGGAAAATAATATAATTATTACAGCACCCATTGAAAAGTCGTTTAGTAAGGCAATATCATTTGGTTTACAGTTTATAGGTGATTTTGCTTCAACCGCTTTGCCTACTATCACGATTTCAAATAATCTATTTTCATTAAATCCATCGTTAATTTTTACAACACCAAATGCTAAGATAAATATTGGCATACAGCCCAGCTGGGATAATAATGCGTATAGCATGCTGCCCAACTTAACAGCATCATTTAAAATGCCTTATAACCCGTTTTCATTTGAAATTGGCTGGGTAGGCTATTTTACTAAAAATAGTTTTCGTTCTTTGGTTGGCATAAATCCTTGGATCAGCGCGCCGAGCAATATTTTAAATACTAGAGTTAATGAACAGTATCTTGGTATTAAAGGAAATGCGGGTAATCATATTTCCTATAATGCAAGAGTAAGTTATTTGCGACAGGTTAACCAACCTTTATTTACAAATAATAGTGCGGATAGCAAATTCTTTGATATCATTTTCGAACCCGAAATTAAAGCAGTTAAAATACACGGCGAGTTTAACTATACGGTTCAAGAAAAACTTTCTTTTATAGCATCCACTAATATCGTTCAATTTAATGCCGTTCAGCAAAACTTATATGCCTGGGGCTTAGTGCCTTTAGAAATAACGGGTGGAGCGCAATGGAAGCCATTAAAAGATTTACAAATTAAGACAGATCTTTTCTTTAGAAATGGGAGTTTATATCGTATCGCGGCTAATAAAGCGGAACGTTTACCTGCCGCTTTTGACTTTAATTTAGGGGGAGAGTTTGCGGCAACTAAAAACATTAATGTTTGGCTACAAATGAATAACCTATTTAACAACAAATACCAACGTTGGAACCAATATCCAGTTTTTGGGTTCAATGTTATTGCAGGAGTTGTATATTCGTTTAAATAAATCGAACCAACTACATGCATCAATACCTTCATAAATACCTGGTAATCAATCAAAAACTAGGCATTCCTGATGTAGGTAATTTCACTATTCAATCTACACCTGCTAAGTTAGATGCCTCTACTGGTTTGCTATTTGGTCCAACCCCAATTGTTCAATTTAAACAAGAACAAACAGCACCTGCCGATAAAGTATTTTTCGACTTTTTAGCCGAGGAAATGGGGGTAGATGAAGTAGTAGCTATAAGGCGATTTCATGATTATTTATATCAACTTAAATCCACTATTACTGCTCCGCAGGGAGGTCGAATCCTAGGTGTTGGTAGTTTGCGGAAGGAAGAAAGTGGGTTGATATTATTCAGTCCAGAAAAAACTGCCCACGAACTCATTCCACAAGTAAAATCTGGTCATGTAATTCAGTCTCCAAAAACAAATAAATCGCATATCCCAGAAGAATATGAGCGTGAACTTACAATACAAGAAGAAGAAGATATTCGGGAATTATTAGGTCAAGATGTTGCAGAAGCCAGTTCTGATAACTGGTGGATTTATGCGGTGATACTGCTGTTAATTGGTATAGGAGCCGTTTTATTCTATTACGTTTAGTATATCCATGATGATTCATTATAGTGCTTGTCCGGCTTGCAACAACAATAATTTGTCAGCTTCTTTAAAAGCAATTGATTATACAGTTAGTAAAGAACAGTATGCTATGTATACCTGTGTAAATTGCTCACTACGGTTTACCCAAGATATTCCTACAATTGAGGAGATAGGAAAATATTATCAGTCGGATGCCTATGTTTCTCACAGTGATACAAAGAAGGGATTGATAAATACTATTTATCATTGGGTTAGGAAATATACACTCCGGCAAAAGCAAGCATTCATTCGGCGTAGTACTGGTTTACAAAAAGGAAATTTATTAGATATTGGTGCTGGTACAGGTGCATTTGCGCATACCATGCAGCAAGCAGGTTGGGCGGTGAAGGGGTTGGAGCCCGATGCAACTGCACGTGCGCAAGCAAAAAAAAATTATGATTTATCGCTCGATTTGCCTCAGCAATTATATGCATTTGAAAGCGAAAGCTTTGATGCCATTACCATGTGGCATGTGTTAGAGCATGTACATGATTTAAAAGGATACTGGGAAAAATTTTCACAAATACTAACTTCAAAAGGACGATTAATAATTGCCGTACCTAATTATACTTCCTATGATGCAAAGCATTATAGTGAATGTTGGGCAGCTTATGATGTACCCCGACATCTATACCATTTCTCACCCAACTCAATGGAGCAATTGGGCAAACGGTATGGGTTTGAATTAGTGGCTATAAAACCCATGTGGTTTGATGCTGTATATGTGAGTATGCTTAGTGAGCAATATAAAAATGGGAAGGGTAATTTACTAGCTGCCTTATGGCATGGTTCGTATTCGAATCTTATAACGCTTTTCAATAAGCGAAAATGTAGCTCTCTTATTTATGTATTCAAAAAAACTAGTTAAACTTTAGTTCAAATAAGGCAGGCCATTTTTTGCCAGTTATATAAAAACTTTGGGTGGCTGCATTGTAAGCAATACCATTTAAAACTCGATCATAATCATCTGTTGGTAGGAAATTATTTTTTTCTAAAATACCCTTTAAATCGGCCCTTGCTACTATCGTACCAGTTGTAGGGTCAATCTTAAGTATATAATTTGTTTGATATCTATTGGCATAGATAGAACCATTTACAAATTCAAGTTCATTTAAGTTATCAATATATCCAGTATTATCACTCACGCCCAATGTTCGCTCAACTTTAAAAGTTTCAGGATTTACAAAATACAAATTACTGCTGCCCGTTGAAATAATTATTTGCTTGCCATTATTTGTAATACCCCAACCTTCGAGTGGCCAGGCAAATTCCTTTTCTTTTTTAAATGTTTCAGCATCGTATACATACACAATATGATCGTTCCAGGTTAGCTGATAAATTTTGCCATTGAGCATTGTTATTCCTTCGCCAAAAATATCATTCGGCAGATTGATTGATTTGGTGGCTTTACCCGTTTTAAGTTCATTAATACGTAGTTTACTTTCATTTTCTAAGCCAGTACCTTCATAGAGCATATTATTTTCCCAAATTAGTCCTTGTGTATAAGAAGCCGTATCGTGCGGATAGATATTTACAATACTATAATTCAAGGTTTGTGGTGAAGCTATTGCAGCGGTAGGTTCTGAAACTGTTTCTTCTACATTATTATCACAAGCTGCAAATAGCAACAAGCTTAGTATAACACAATACATTTTCATGGCTTAAAATTAAGTAAGAAGTTCTAAATGAATACTTAAAGAATGGTATTGGCTACATTTTCTGCCCAAACAGGACTTAATGCAACCCCCATACCATTACAAGCAGTAGCTACATGTACATTTGTAGCTAGTTTTTTGAGTAATGGTTTTTTATTTCTAGTGAAACCCATAATACCGCTCCAATGTTGATCGATTGATACTTCCGTTATAAAATGTTTTTGAAGAAATTGGATGAGGATTTCTTTAATAGCATCTGAGCCTGTAAGATCGGTAGTTTCTTCTGCCTTAAACTGAGCATTTCGGCCGCCTCCAATGAGTATCCTATTTTCTACATTACGCCAATAGTAAAAGCCTTCATCAAAATGAAAAGTGCCAATAGTTTTTAGATTTGGAATTGGATGGGTGAGGAGAATTTGTCCACGCCCGGGTGTTATTAATGCTTCTCCAACCAAAGTATTTGTAAATGCGTTGGTTGTAATTAGTAATTGACTTGCTTTTAATTCAATATTATTTTCTAAAACAATACTTACTTGACTGTTAGTTGATTCATAAGATTTTACTGCGGTACCATTGATGATTTGTACACCTTTTTCAATAAGTTTTTTGGTTAATGCACGTACTAGTTTACCACTGTGTAAACCTGCTTCACAGGTATTTAAAACAAGTGCGTCGAAATTTTTTAACCCCAGTAATCCTAATTTATCAGTGGCTAATTGAAAAGCATCTTTTTTAATAAATGCATGTAGCAGTTGATTATAGTAGGAAATTTTATCTGTTAGTAAAGAATAAGCAGAGTGTGTTGATAATAAAGTTTCATAACCACCACATGGGTCGTAATCAATTGCTGTATGTGTAAATAATTGCTTAATTTTTTCGATGCCCTTGTATCGCATTTCTACAATGCTCAACATGGCATCGGTGCCAATTGCTTCCTCATCACTTAAAAGTTCTGTTAAACTGCCAAAACAAGCAAAACCTGCATTACGTGTAGACGCACCAAGTGGGGTAGGGTTGCGTTCTATAATGGTGATACGAAGAGAAGGATCTTTTTGTAATAATTCCCAAGCACTCCATAATCCCATTAAACCAGCTCCAGCAATAATAATATCTGATTGATTATAGTAGCTTGTTTTTTCCCAATGAGAGAGGAGCATGTTATTTATTTTATACGTTGAAGCGGAAATGCATTACATCTCCATCTTTCACCAAGTATTCTTTTCCTTCAATGCGTAATTTACCATTTTCTCTACAAGCAGCTTCACTTTTATAGGTGATGAAATCTTCGTATGCAATTACTTCAGCCTTAATAAACCCTTTTTCAAAATCGGTATGAATTACACCAGCGGCTTGTGGTGCTTTCCAGCCCTTGTGGATCGTCCAGGCGCGTACTTCTTGCACACCCGCAGTAAAGTAAGTGTCTAAATTGAGTAATTGATAGGCAGAACGAATTAAACGATTCAAAGCTGGCTCCGTCATTTTATATTCTTCCATGAACATTTGCTTATCGTCTGGGTTTTCCATTTCTGCAATTTGCGCTTCGATATTATTACACATCACAATTACTTCGGCACCTTCGGCTTTTGCCAAAGCTTCTAATTGCTGTGAATATTTATTACCCGTATGCATAGAAGCTTCATCTACATTGGCTACATAAAGAATGGGTTTATCAGTAAGTAGAAATAAATCGGCTACCGCTACTTTTTCTTCTTTGGTAAGTCCAAGTCCAAAAATACTTTTACCTGCTTCTAAATGTTGTTTACAACGTTGTAGAATTTCGAATTCTGCTTTGGCTTTGGTATCGCTACCTACACGTGCCATTTTTTCTACGCGTTGCATTTTCTTTTCAACACTTTCCAA
>JBDKJW010000145.1:0-6137 GCA_039796395.1 Bacteroidota bacterium | reverse complement strand
GCGGTGCTGCGCTGCGGGCCCCAGGATGAGCCGGTGTGCGCTGCAACTCTGCTGGTGTTTGGGGAGGCCCACGCGCGCGTGCAGGTGTGAGCGGCTGCATGAGGTAATGAAGGCAGTCATCAGCAAGTTGTTTTTTCTGCTAGCCTTGCGACAGCCACCCAGTGACAGCCACCTTGTGCAACTAGTGCGTTCGCATGTGTTGGTTGCTGTGGCAGATTCAATTTAAATGTTTGGATAAAGTTCCTCTCTAGCGGTACCTTATACTTCAGCCTAGGCAGCGTGGAAGTCAAGCTTACCATAGTTGTCGCATGGCTGAACAATACCAGCGTCTTAGAGTTGTGGACATTTGCAAGAATTACAAACTGGTGGTGGTGGAACAAAGACACCTTCTACTGCAGGAATCTCAGGATCTTAATTGATTCTAACAGCAATTGACGAGCTGAAAATAGTGAATAAGGCAAATGTGGTTGCTTTGTACATTAGTTGATTGTTTTGATTAGTAAGAGAGAATGCCAACTTATAAACAACGGTTGTTGCCCAAAATAGCTTAGCAGTATAACGACCACTATACCACAGTCGCACACAAATGCACTTTATTTCTATACCTTTATTTAATTAAAGAAACTGTACACAAACGGGAGACCCTACTTTAATGCGGGCGCCTGTATCGGTTAATAAACCAGTGATCGTATCTCTTCTAAACACTACAATTTCATCGCTATTTTGATTGGCTACCAATAAAAATTTACCAGAAGGATCAAGCGAAAAATTGCGCGGTGTTTTACCCTGTGTAGATTGATTGGCTATTTTTTTAAGTAGTCCTTTTTGATCAGTGCTAAAAATGCTAATGGTATTGGCATCGCCTCTGTTAGATGCATAAGCGAATTTACCATCTGCACTTACATGAATATCTGCTGCACCAATTTTCCCGGTAAAATCAGTATCTGGCAATGATAGTTCTTGCAATTCTTGAAATGCTTTTCCGTTGAAGGCAAGTACCGTTACGGTGGCATACAATTCATTTACAGAATAAATGATTGACTTTTTAGGATGAAAGGCAATATGCCTAGGGCCACTACCGGGCTTGGCTTTCCATACTGCAATTGGTTTTGATGAGAGCGGGCGCTTATTTGCATTTACATCTAGCGCGTAGGCAGATAATTTATCGCTACCCAAATTTTGAATAAATAAAAACTTTTGGTTTGTTGAAATAACGGCAGCATGTGCATGCGATTTTTCTTGCCTTGTTGTATTGATGCTACTTCCTTTTTGTTGAATGCGTTGAGAGGCTGAACGTATAGCTCCATTTTTTTGAATAGGAAAAACAGTTACGCTACCACCATTGTAATTGGCAATAAACGCAAATCGATTATTTTTTGTTACCGAAACATAGCAGGGTGCTGCACCAAGGGCTTCTTCTTTTCCGGTTTCAACAAGTGTGTTGTTTTTGCTACGAATAGTAAATGAATGGAACGCAGCATTTTCGTTATTGTACTCACTTACGGAATACAAGTATTTTTTATTGGTGCTAATGGCCAAATAAGAAGGATCAGCAATGGGCGTAACCGATTTTGTACTCGTTGCTTGGCTAGCTGTATCCCAACTAATCCAATGAATACCTGCCGAGCGACCGGCATTGGTATAAGTACCAATTAATAATTGATAGGGCTTTTGGGCGCTTACTGCGAGTAAGCAAAGGCTTAAAAAAGTGCTGAATACTGCTTTCATGCTGTAAATAAAAGATATTTTATTATTTTCGCCATCCATTTTGAAATACAGCAATGTATTTCGGGCCTATAGCTCAGTTGGTTAGAGCACCTGACTCATAATCAGGGGGTCCCAGGATCATGCCCTGGTGGGCCCACGTTGAAAATAAAGCAGTTACAAACGAAAGTTAGTAGCTGCTTTTTTTATTTGCACAGAATTCAACATATTAGTTGCCAAAACTAGATTTTTAAAGCAACTTTTGGCAATTAATAAATTTATTAATCGCCAAAAGTTGTATTTTTTTATTAGTTTTGGCGAGTAATAAATTACTAACTATGAGTTCAATAATAGGGAGAGAAGAAGAGATCAGCATACTGAAACGATTGCTTTCCTCAAAAAATTCAGAGCTCTTGGCAATCTATGGAAGAAGGCGTGTAGGAAAAACCTACCTAATAAAAACATATTACAAAGACCAATTGACTTTTTTTTGTAGCGGGCAGTATCAAGGCAAAACAAAAGATCAATTAATCAATTTTGCAAAACAGCTTGGAGTATATTTTCCGGAAAGTAAGCCTGTTATACCGCCAGACACCTGGCAGCAAGCTTTTAGTTTGCTAGAAGGGTGTCTTAACAATTTTGATGCTGCCGGTTCTAAGAAGGTTCTTTTTTTTGACGAGCTTCCTTGGCTTGATAGCCATAAATCTGGCTTTCTCTCAGCCTTTAGTTATTTCTGGAATATGTATGTTGAAAAAAGGAATGACCTAGTTGTAGTTATTTGCGGCTCGGCTGCCTCTTGGATTATTGGCAAAGTACTGAATAACAGGGGAGGATTACATAACCGCGTAACACAAAAGATTCGATTACTGCCGTTTACGCTTGGCGAAACAGAAATATATCTGTCGGCACGAAATATCAAACCCGAAAGATACCAACTGCTTCAGCTATACATGACACTTGGCGGCATTCCGCAATACCTAAATGCTATTGAACGAGGCAAAAGCGTGGCACAAAACATCGATAAGATCTGCTTCTCCAAAGATGGTGCACTCGTTAACGAATTCGAAAATCTCTACGAGGCATTGTTCAACCATCCTGAAAAACATATCCAGATTATAAAAGGACTGGCACAAAAGAATAAAGGGCTCACAAGAACCGAACTACTTAAAACAAGTAAACTACTAACTGGTGGAGGCGTTACCATAGCCATCAGCGAACTGGTTGAGAGCGGCTTTATAACTAAAGTTTATCCTTTCGGTGCCCAAGAAAAAAACGCACTTTATCGACTAACGGATGAGTTTTCATTGTTTTATTTAAAATTCATGCAGCACAAAACTGGCACCGGAAAACAAAACTGGACACATGTTAATACATTGCCCAGTTATACAAGTTGGACTGGCTATGCCTTTGAGAATATTTGCTTTAAACATATTGAACAAATTAAAAAGGGACTACAGATCGCAGGCATACATTCTTCTTTTTATTCTTGGCAGAAAACAGGTTCCGATGAGGAAAAAGGGGCACAAATTGATCTATTGATAGATAGGGCAGATAATTGTATTACTGTTTGTGAAATGAAATTTAGCATAGACAAGTTTACTATATCCAAAAAATACGCAGAAGAAATTAAGAATAAAATTCAGTCTTTTCGTACGCAGCTAAAATCAAGGAAAGCATTACTGCTTACGATGGTAACTACCTGCGGCGTAACCAATAACGACTATAAAGTTCAGTTGCTTGATAATGAACTAACAATGGATGTTCTTTTTGATTAGCTGTGTAATAAAAACAGCTGATAATAGTTATGGCAATTAATATTGAGCCCCCTAGTATCCATCATCGCTACTAGCTTACTTAAAGTACCATTCAAAACAGCATTATTACTCGCCAAAACTGGCTAAAAAAACAGGGTTTTGGCGAGCAATAATATCATAATCAGCCAAAACTCGAAAAAAAAATGCGTTTTGGACAATTATAAATTTTTATACGCAGCCAAATCTGCATTTGAACTAAGGCGATTGATTTGAAATAATACCCCATTTTTTTCGTTTATACACTAGCATGAATGAGAAAATTACCATCGTTGTTGCAAGCGATAACCATTACGCTATTTTAATAGCTGCCTTACTCAAATCTATAGAGGTAAATCATAAAACCGCCGAACATATAGATTTCTATATCATTAATGATGGTATTGCCAAATCAAGTATTCGAAAAATTAATACGATACCAGATCCATCAAGGATAACAATCAAGTGGAGGAAGAGAAATGAAATCGTGCCGAAAGAAGTGGTAATACCGGCCGATACTTCAGCCTTCCCATTCACAGCCTATATGCGCTTATTTGCACCTTATGTGGTAGACGCCTCTTTACATAAATATATATATTTAGATGTAGATACCATTGTGCAAGATGATATTTCCAAACTATGGAATATTAATTTAGGAGAGTATACAATTGCTGCCGCGCAGGATGTAGGCAAAACTTTTGATTGCGCATGGGGTGGAGTACCTAATTATGCAGAACTTGGTTATACAGCCGATACACTTTATTTTAATTCGGGGGTACAAGTAGTGAATCCTAAAAAATGGAGGGAACAAAATATTACGACTCAAGCCATCGATGTATTAGTAAAACATCACCAACATGTGAAGCTTGCCGATCAATATGCATTCAATGTTGTATTCGCTAATAAATGGTTACAGCTCGATCCAATGTGGAATTGGTTTGCATTTCAAACAGATGTACAACCGAGCCTAATCCATTTTCTCGACATCAAACCCATTTTTACATCCTATCATTCGCAACCGATCTTCAAAGATATTTTCTTTCAATACCTGAATATGACCCCTTGGCGCGGATATAAGCCCAAAGGCAACTACAGGCGATTGATCCAAAAAGTAATCAATAAGGTGAAGAAGAAAATTGTGCGAACTACCCAAAAAGCTGCTTAGTATTTTGCTGGCTGCCCTTTGGTCATTGTTTTCTTAATAAACTTGCGCAAATTCTCATTACTGGTTTCCAAATCTTCTTTGCGGAGGTACATCATATGTCCACTTTCATAACCCTCCCAATGCATCCGATCTTTCAACCGGCCATTTGGATCCATCTGCCATAAATTATATTGTGCATTAAAATAATCACAAGCACCATCATAATAGCCCGATTGTACCAATACATGTAAGAAAGGATTTTCAGCCATAGCCATACGCAGGTTATCTCCTGTGCGGTCGCCCGTACGATCCCAAGGGTTAACCGGACCAAAAATATAATACCGCATATCGGTTTTATATTTTAACTCTTCGCGTAAATACATGTTTATTGCAGGTGTAAATGAATGCTCCCAAGAAACAAGTTCGGAATTATAATCTGGGCCATCTCCTGCATTTTCTTTATCAATGCCTTTATACCGAGAATCTAATCTACCAACAGTATACCCTTCTGTTCTCAATAATTCTTTCCAAAACAAATTGGTAGAAACGTCCATGCTATTTTGCTCAATTACTTTCTCTGAAATACCTGCATAGCGCGCCATTTTAGCAATCACTTGCTTTTTCTTGGCAGCATCAATATTCCAGCCTCTGTTAATAGCAGGTAATAATTCGTTCATCGTAAATTCTTCTACCTCAGGTAAAAAAGCGGTTAATTTTTTTTGTTGTAAATCGGCGGCTAACTTTTTATGATACCATGCAGTAGCAGCAAAATAAGGCCAGCGCAATGCAGCTGCTTCACGTGAACTTCTTTGAATGCCTAATTCGGTAGGTGATACTAAAATCACACCGTTAAAAAACATCCAATGTGCGTTTTGCAATTCTAGTGCTAGTCCGGAAACCCTTGTGGTACCATAGCTTTCACCGATTAGATATTTAGGGGAAGCCCAACGATTATTTCTGCTCACAAAAGTGTTGATCCATTCCGCCAAGTATTGAATATCGGCACGTATACCAAAAAAGCGAGTTGTAGGAATAGTATTATTGATAGGGCGAGAGAAACCTGTATTTACGGGATCTATATATACGATATCCGCTACATCAAGAATAGATTGCGGATTGTCTTTAAAACCATAGGGTTGAACGGGATATCCTTCATCATCAATATTCAATAAACGCGGGCCCGTATAACCAATATGCATCCAAACAGAAGCTGTACCAGGGCCTCCGTTGAATGAAATTACCAATGGTCGATTGGCTTTATCTTTTATATCTGTTCTTTCATAATACACATAAAATAAACCCGCTTCTACTTTGCCATCCTTGTCCCAAACAGGCATGGTACCCGTGGTGGCTTTATAGGGTACTTTGCTTCCTTTTATAGTCACTTCTCTTTCAATAGATGAGCTTGCATCGGGGTTGAAGGGGATATTAAAACCAGCTGCTTTTGCATCTTGCGGAGTAGGTGCAGCATTTGGAGTGGCTATAGGTGCTGAGCCCGC
>JBDKJW010000144.1:0-6186 GCA_039796395.1 Bacteroidota bacterium | reverse complement strand
AATTAACGTAGCTAAAAAACCTGAAATTTCTTGGTTAAGCTCCAATTGTGAATTCAGATAAGGGATATTTAAATAAGCATAAATTTCATTGTCGCTATTCGTTAGGGGAACATAAATACTCAAGTATTGGAAACTACCTATTTCTTCAGATTGGAGAAAACGAATACGGTGCTTTTGCTTGAGTTGATAATAAGCTACAGGCTCCATTTTGGAGCTTACCAAGTGCTTATTATAAATATAAGGTTGCGTAGAAGCCAATAAATCTCCGGCCCCATTATAGTAGTTGATATCTACATTATGCTGATCAGAAATATCAGCGATAATTTTTTCTATTTCATACTGTACACCAGGATTCTCTGGTAAATCATCAAACGCAATTAAACTATTTATTTTGGCATTTAACTGGTTTGCCATAACCTGTATAGATTTCGACAACCGTTCTTCATTACTAGCGTTAAAGCGATAAATAAAGAACGAAATAGTAGCTACTCCAATAACTACAAAAGAGAATACGCTTAAGAAAATAATAGTAGCCTGTATTTGTGCCCGAATATTTAAACTAAATAATCGTTGTATACCTACCCAGCGCAATCGTGCTTGAACGATAACACCACCAACATGAAATAAAAAAATGATAACCAAAAAGGAACAGAATAAATAAGCAAAAAGCGTTATAGATTCTAATAACCAAGTATTTCGCTTTACAACAACCACTTGCTTATTTGCGCCAGCATTGTACCAAAGTTCCGAATAATCACCGGCTCGCCTGAAAGCAAACTCAAAGTCTGGTATTATCTCATTAGCTAAATTAGAAGGGAAATTATAGTTATTAAAATGATTAATGATTTTTCGATTTGCATACACGGCATATGCATAATTTATATTCAAATCTGCAGTAATATCCTCCGATTGATTAAATAATTCTGGGTACAATGCCTCACTTTTATAGCGCTTAGATTTCAATATAATAAAGAAGTAACCCAGCGTAGCATTTTCTCTTCTTACCGTTTTTTGGTAGATATAACTAAAGCCCTCTTTGGCATTCTCATAACGATATAGATCATTAATATCTGTAGGTTTAGCTTGATTTAGCACGATGGTTTTGATAGAAGCATAATTCAAGGAGTCTTCATTGTGCAAAGGATGAAAAAGGCTATCAAATGTATAGATACGCGTATCGAATTTGTTGAGGTACCCAGAAAAATTCTGGTTAATCAAACTATCTTTAATAAACTTATTGACATACTCGTTTTCTGTAAACCGACCGAAATTATTCTCTAAAAAACGACTGCTAAAATTAGTAGCTGCAATATTCAATAAATTTTCGCCGGAGGGATCAGACTGGATAGCCAATTTTTCAGCAATTCTTTTTCGTTGTTTGGCTTCTACAAGCCGGTTTTGATACATTACCAAGGCAGCAATAGACACTGCAAAAAGCATTACCCAGAAGATGAAAAAGGGTGACCGAATAAGGGGAACGGCAAGGTCTACTTCCCTTAGCCATAGCAGTATTAAGAAAATAATCAACCATGCTGTAACCCACAAATAAAGAGCCGCCTCACTAGCATTTACAAATAAAATTAAATACGCGAGTGCGGTAATAAGTATATAAATAAAAACACGAATCTTACTTAACCCACTATCGATAATTTTATATAAAACAATTTGAGAAATATAGAAAAAACTTAAGGCTAAAAAACAGAGAATAACAAAACTGATAGTGCTATAAATAGTTAGGCTAAAAAAATTGGTTACATCAAATGAAATTTTAGCATCCTGCACAAGGCTAACAATAATGCCATTTACAATAAAACAACTCCATGTAAAAGCACCTATTGCAAATAAATAAAAGAATTGTTTAGTTTGCTTTGCATTTGTAAAAGATAAAACGGGTGTACATTTTTTATAGAATACTATCAGCCAAAACCCTAAAATTGAATTGATAAATAAGTCGCCTAATGAGGGATGCAAAAAGTTCGACGCATATACAGATGGATTAAATAAGGGAAGTTTACTATTATCGAAGGGGAAAGTAGTTAGATATGCTAGCAAACGTACCGCAACAACAGTTATTACTAGAAATGAAAATCCAACTATATTATTTTTTTTGATACATAATTCTTCAGCTACCGCATGCAAAAAAACAAGTAGCATAATGATGGCTAATACACGCAGAATAATAGTTATAGCATCATAGGCGATGAAGGCTTTACCCTCTTTCAATTGTATCCGAAAGAGCTCTGTATGAGCTGCAGATACAACGGGCAGGGCTCCTGCCGACTCGCTAATTTCATATTGATCGTTTAGCCCAGGGTAATCTGCAAAATCGGTATGAAAATATTTATTTTGAATAAAATAAGACCAACGAACAGGTATAACGGCTATTACGTAATAAGGATGTGCTTTAATTTGTTTTTCTTTCTTAATCACAATAAAACTACCGTTGGGGTTAACCATAAAACGCTCTCCTTGCTTTCCGGTAATTTGTTCTATTGGCAAATACATTTTATTCGTATTCCAATATACTAACTCAGGAGAAGTGCTTTTTTTGTAGATGAAAAAACCAAATTTTGAAGCCCGATTTTCTGCTAGCAAATCAATACTATCTTGCTGAAGTAAGGAATACAACTTAGTCGAATCTTCCATTAAAATACCAATTGCCCTCTCTTGCTGATGAATACTTTGTTGAAGCGATTCTTTTACCCTTTGCGGACTAGCATGATAGCTCCAATAGTTTGTGAAAATGAATGAGAGGGTGTACAGCCATGCAGCGGTAATTAGCAAATAGCCATACTTGTATGTTATGTTTTTAAGTTCCCTGATCAAACTACTTAGTCATTTTTTTAACTTGGTTCCAAATCGCATCCATTTCCATTAAACTCATATCTGTTAATTGTTTACCGGAAGCAGCTGCTATTTGCTCAACCTGCTGAAACCTATTTATAAATTTTCGATTGGTTCGTTCTAGGGCAGCTTCAGGATCTATCTGCAAAAACCGTGCATAATTCACCAAACTAAACAAAAGATCGCCAAATTCAGCTTCAATCTCATCTCTATTGCCTACTTGTACAGCCTCTTTGAGTTCACTAGCCTCTTCTTCTACTTTTTCCCACACATCTGCTATTTGTTTCCATTCAAAGCCTACTTGTTTTGATTTTTCTTGTAATCGTAAAGCCTTAACAATAGCCGGCAGGGCATTCGGAACACCTTCTAATACCGATTTCTTGCCTTCAGCAGCTTTAATTTTCTCCCAATTTCTTTTTACATCTTCTTCATTCTCAACAACAGTATTACCATAAATATGCGGATGTCGATGCACTAATTTATCGGCGATGCCATTAATCATTTCATCAAGCTTGAAAGCCTGCTGTTCGTCTCCAATCTTGCTATAAAACAAAATATGCAATAACAAATCGCCCAGTTCTTCTTTAATCCCCTTCCAATTTTCTTGATCAATAGCATCCACTAGTTCATACATTTCTTCGATGGTTAAGGATCGAAGGCTTTGTATGGTTTGTTTTTTATCCCAAGGGCATTGCTCCCTCAGCTCATCCATGATTTTTACAAGCCGCGTAAAAGCAACGGATATTTTATCATTCATATGGCTAATTTAATGCTATGATATCTGTGTTATCAGATTATTTTCTTCTAAAATACTGTATGAATAGCTGCTAACATAATCTGTTTTTCAATATCTTTTACCCAATTATATTGATCATGAAGCCTATACAAACAGCCATTTTATCATTCGGAATGAGCGGACGTGTATTTCACGCCCCCTTTATACATGCCCACAGTGGCTTTGCATTGATCGGTATTTGGGAAAGAACAAAATCAATATCTACCCAATACTACCCTGGCATTACTGTTTATAGGAGTTTAGAAGCAATATTAGCGGATCGTACTATTGATTTAGTAGTTATAAATACACCCACCAATACGCATTATGAGTTTACCAAAAAAGTATTAATAGCGGGCAAACATGCTGTTGTAGAAAAGGCATTCACCACTACAGTAGAAGAAGCTATTGAATTACATGAACTTGCAAAGCAAAAAAATCTGTTTCTTTCGGTATATCAAAACAGGCGTTGGGATAGTGATTTTTTAACCGTTAAAAAAGTAATTGAGGGTGGTAAATTGGGAAATATTATTGAAGCCGAATTTCATTTCGATCGATATAAGCCAGCATTAGGTGCCAAAGATCATAAAGAAAAACCTGGTCCGGGCGCGGGGTTACTCAACGATTTAGGGCCGCATTTAATTGATCAAGCTTTGCATTTATTCGGACAACCAAATACTGTTTTTGCTAACATTCGTACGCTTCGACAAGGAAGCTTAGTAGACGATTATTTTGCGATTACCCTTCTTTATGATACCAAAAACATTATTTTAAAGAGTAGCATGCTGGTAAAAGAACCGTTGCCCTCTTTTATTGTTCATGGTACTAAAGGTAGTTTTATAAAAAAACGTGCCGACCCGCAAGAGGCACTCCTATTAAAAGATATAGTTCCTACAAAAACCCATTGGGGTCGAGAAAATGAAGCTGATTATGGCGAGTTAGTGTACGAAGACAATGATACTACCTATAAAGAAGTAGTAACAAGTGATATAGGAAATTATGGTGCTTATTATGAAGCTGTATTTCAATCTATTGCCTATCATCAGCCTATAGCTGTTAAAGCCACTGAGGCCATTGCAACCATGCAAATAATGGAGGCTGCTAGAGAAAGTAATAATAAGCAAGCCCTTATACCGTTATAGTATGCCGAAAATAAAAATAGATCCATACCTTATTCCATTGCTTGAAGCATTTCAACAAAACGCTAATCCGCAAAAAGCTGCTGAAATGGAGGCCTATATGTTGCATCAATTTCCATTTTTTGGTATTCAAGCCCCTACTAGAAAACAAATTCAAAAAACCTTTTTTCGTGAATATAGCTTGCTTCGTTTGGAACGGCTAGAACAAATTGTTTCAAACTGTTTTGAGCAGCCACAGCGTGAGTTTCATTATTTTGCTATTGAACTATTTGCAACACACAAGACTTTATGGATAAAGGACTCAGCTCTTTTTATTGATTACTGTATACAACAAAAAAGTTGGTGGGATACCGTAGACGGGATGGCTAGTGATTGGTTCAAAGTTTACTTTACATTATTTCCAGCACAAACAAAACCAGTAACAGCAAGATGGAATAAATCGAAGAATATATGGCTACAACGAAGTAGTATCATGTTTCAAAAAGCCTATAAGCAAGAAACAAATACTGATTTACTTTCAGCATATATTTTACAACATGCCAACTCCACTGAGTTTTTTATTCAAAAAGCCATTGGCTGGGCTTTACGTGAGTTTAGTAAAACAAACCCAACATGGGTAAAGCAATTTGTAGCAAAAAATAAATTAGCTCCTTTAAGTAAACGAGAAGCGCTAAAAAGACTATAGCAACGAACTACATTTTCTTAGCATCTTCTAAAAATTTGGCTAACCCAATATCGGTTAACGGATGTTTTAGTAAGCCAAGAATTGAATCGAGCGGGCAAGTACAGATATCTGCCCCTAATTCTGCTGCTTTAATAATATGCAATGCATTTCGAATAGAAGCTGCAAGAATTTCAGTTTTATATTGTTGCATATCAAAGATGTGGCGGATTTGGCCTATCAATTCCATTCCATCCCAACCACTATCATCTATTCTTCCAATAAATGGCGACACATATGAGGCACCTGCCTTAGCAGCTAAAATAGCTTGTCCTGCAGAAAATATGAGGGTGCAATTTGTTCTAATACCATTATCGGTAAACCATTTAATAGCTTTAATACCATCTTTGATCATCGGCACTTTCACCACAATATTGGGGTGAATGGCTGCTAATTTCTTTCCTTCTTCTACCATTGTAGCAAAGTCGGTAGAAAGTACTTCAGCACTTACATCACCATCTACTAACTCACATATGGTTTTGTAGTGGTTTGCAATAGCCTCTTCGCCCTTAATTCCTTCTTTGGCCATTAAACTGGGGTTCGTGGTTACGCCATCTAATATACCTAATGATTCGGCTTCTTTAATTTGTGATAAGTTAGCAGTGTCGATAAAAAATTTCATTGTCTTATAGTTTGAAGGATGATTGAAGATTTGGACAAAATTACTAATCCTATTTTGTTTCAAGGCTCAAACCTAAACATTTTTT
>JBDKJW010000143.1:0-8108 GCA_039796395.1 Bacteroidota bacterium | reverse complement strand
TTGTATACGCTCTGCAGCTCTTTTTTTCTGTTCTTCTACATCATCAAACAAAGTTTCTTCTTCAAAAGCAGCAGCTTGAGGTGCAGGAGCTGGTGTAGGTTCTTCTGTTTTTTCTACCAATTGCATATCAAAAACAGGTGTAACCTCGGCTACAATAGGTGCGGCTACAGCTTCCGCATAAATATTCATAGCAGGTGGTGCTTCGGCTACAGTAGGCAATACAACTTCTTCTGTAATATCTGTATTTAATTCAAATTGTAATACCAGCGATTCTCTTTCTTCCGCAGCATGATCAATCATTACTTCTTCTACAATTACTGGTTGCAAAGCTACTACAGGTGTATATGCTTCCTCTTGAAGGGTTGGTAACAAAGCTTCACGAGCAGCCACTTCTTCAACAAGTGTTGGGGCTATTTGCACAACCGGAGCTATTGGTTTTGCGTCTACTGTTTCAAGCCCTAAAGTCATTACAATTTTTTCTGGCACAGCTTCTACAACTGGTGCAGCCATCGGTTTTGCAAAAGGATCCTTTCTTTCAAAACCTGTTGCCACCATTGTAATACCAATTTTTTTATCGAGTGTAGGATCATAGCCCATACCCACTATTACATCCGTATCTTCCCCAGCCTGCATACGCAAGTGGTTATTAATCGTTTCTAATTCATCCATGGTGCACTCATGTTCTCCTTCTGCACTATTGATATTAATTAATATCCATTTAGCCCCTCTAATATCATCGTCATTTAATAATGGAGAGCTTAGTGCTTCTTCAATTGCGCGTTGAGCCCGATTCTCTCCTTCTACTTCTGCTTTTCCTAAAATGGCTACACCACCATTTTTCATCACCGTACATACATCTGCAAAGTCAACGATAATATGACCGCGACTATTAATAACATCCGTAATACATTTAGCTGCAGTGGCCAACACATTATCGGCTTTACTAAAAGCTTCTTTCATTTTGAGATTACCGTATTGCATACGGAGCTTCTCATTACTAATTACCAATAATGTATCTACATAAGGCTTTAAGGCATTGATACCTTCTTCAGCTTGTTGCTTTCTACGTGGCCCTTCAAAACCAAAGGGGGTAGTAACGATACCTACTGTTAATATTCCTAGGTCTTTACAAATTTGTGCGATGATAGGAGCACCACCTGTTCCAGTACCACCACCCATGCCCACTGTAATGAAGGCCATTTTGGTATTCACTTCTAGTATTCTTCTTATTTCTTCAAGTGATTCTTCGGTAGCTTTTTTACCCACTTCTGGGTTAGCACCAGCACCGAGGCCCTGTGTTAGATGTGGGCCAAGCTGAATTTTATTAGGAACGGCGCTTTGCTCTATTGCTTTGGCATCGGTATTACAAATAATAAAATCAACGCCTTCGATGTTTTGCGAAAACATAAAGTTTACCGCATTACTGCCGCCACCGCCAACACCCAATACTTTTATAATGGATGACTTTTGCTTGGGCAAATCGAAATGAATCATAGTGTAGGTTTTGGGTTAGATTATATATAAGAAACGGGCATAGCCCGTTTTTATTTTATTAGCGAATCACCTGATCTTCCTCTTCTTTAAACAAATCAATTAGATTGTTTTTGAATTTATCCCAGAAGCGCTCTCTTCTTTGCGTAACATCAACCTGTGCAACAGGTGCTATTACTTCCTCTTTGTTTACCAGTTCTTGTTTTTTAGTGAGCGTTTCAGGCACCGATACTTTTACAAATTTCTCACTAAACTCTTTGTATTTGTGATCGTAATCGTTGTATCCTTTTAAGATTAATCCGATACAAGTAGCATACATCGGTTTCTTCAACTCATCGATATGATTCGCTGCTAAATGTTCGTTGGGCAAACCAATACGTGCATTTAACCCAGTTGTATATTCTGTTAATTGAATTAAATGCTTAAGCTGAGAGCCGCCACCAGTAAGTATTATACCGCCATTCAAGGCACGATGATCTAACCCTACTTGTTTTAAATGATAGGTTACAAAATCTAATATCTCACCCATCCGTGCTTGAATAATAGAAGCCAGGTTTTTCACACTGATTTCTTTTGCAGGCATTCCTTTTAACCCAGGTATGGTAATATATGCATTGGCTTTTGCTTCATCTGCTAATGCAGAACCAAACTGTACTTTCATGGCTTCTGCCTGACTTTTCAGTACTCCTAATCCAACACGGATATCATTGGTAATATTTTCTCCACCAAAAGGAATAACCCCGGTATGCTTTAAAATGCCTTCATAAAAAACAGCTAAATCACTTGTACCGCCACCAATATCCAGAATGGCAACACCTGCCTCCATATCAATTTCACTCATTACAGCGCTTGCAGAAGCCAATGGTTGTAATACCAGATCCTTTGTTTGTAAACCACTACGATCCACAGCTCTATTGATATTACGGATCGCATTTCTATCGCCCGTTATAATATGGAAATTAGCGCCTACTTTAACCCCATTATACCCAACCGGGTCTTTTACATTTTGGAAACTATCTACATGAAAATCCTGAGAAATAACATCAATAATTTGATCACCCGCTGGTATAAATGTTTTACGCTGGTCATTAATTAGTTTATCAATTTCCCAACGCTGAATTTCCTTATCAGGATCCTGACGAACAATATCACCGCGGGTTTGCAAGCTCTTGATATGATGACCTGCAATACCAACATATACTTCATTAATTTCTAAATCGGGGTTACTCTGTACACAATTCTCTAGCGCCTGCTGAATAGCTTTGATCGTTTGATCGATATTGAGTACCTGTCCGTGTTGAACACCATGACTATTGGCTCTTCCAAAGCCTAAAATTTCTAATTTGCCATACTCATTTTTTCTTCCGGCAATGGCCGCTATTTTGGTTGTTCCAATATCTAGACCAACAATGATTGGTGATTCATTGTGATTCATAAGGTATATTTTTTTGATGTTTTAGGTTTTACCCCATTCGTTAACGGTTTTACAGTTTTTTTATTGTTAACAACGGGCAAAGATTTTGTTTTTTTGTTATGTGTGGCGATAGAGTCGATTACCGGTGGCGCCATAATAACTTGGTTAGCAATGAGGGCTTTTGCAGCTGTTGAATCAGCTATCATTTTAGCCGTTCCTTTTTGGGTAGCTACTATTTGATTACGATACCGCAAATCGAGTTGCTCATATTTATCAAAACCAGCATCGAACCAAGCCTGGGTATAGAAGTTTTTTAGTTTTTGAAAACGACCTTTCAAATCGGTAGTATCGCCAAAAACAACCAAATGCTCGCCAATAGAAGGCACTAGTTCAAAATACCTTTGTGTATTGATATTGATTTGTGCAATTTGGGCGGTGAAGAAAGAATCCGCAACAACAAAACTTGCCATAGCTGCCACCTGTGCCAGCATATGGGTATCTTTTTTAGGTATCTGTGAAGCTAATCCGGTAAATACAGGAACCCGTGCAGTTAGTTTATTACTTAATGGTAATAATACCAAGGCTGTATCTATATAATAACTCTTACCCGATGTTTCAAATATTCTGGCAATCGGTTGGCGCTCTTCTATACGTATCTGCAATACTTGATTATTGTCGAAGAACATTTCTGCATTTTTAACCCATGCATTTTGTTCAACACTTGTTTCCAATTTGCGGAGTGATAGTGTATGAATGGGTAAGCCAATAACTGCTCCCTGTGCATTTACTAATTCTTTCACGTCCAACTCATCAATAAACATATGTTTTTCCGCGCCACTAATTTCAATATTGATACTGGTGCATACTTGCTTTTTCTTGAACTGAATAGCAGCACCAAAAAGAACGATCACGGCCAAACCAAATAGTATCCATACAATACGGATAATCCAGTTGGTGATATGTGTAGGTATCGTCATGTATTAACTCAATAATTTTGCAATAGGTGCAACCAATGTATCTATATCACCAGCACCGGCCATTACTACTAACTCGGGTTGATGCGCATCTATATATTTTACAATATCATCTTTCAACATAACTTGTTTATTGTTCATCTGTACCTGCGCCAATAACCACTCACTGGTAATTCCTTCCATGGGCAACTCGCGAGCAGGGTAAATAGGCAATAAAATCAATTCATCTACTTTGGCTAAACTTGTAGCAAAACCCGTTGCCTGATCCTTGGTTCTACTAAATAAATGGGGTTGAAAAACAAGGGTGAGTTTTGTATTTGGATATAAACTTCTCACTCCACTAATTAATGCATTTAATTCTTCGGGATGATGTGCATAATCATCAATTACCGTATGTTCGGCTGTTTTCAATGCGTACTCAAACCGGCGCTTCACCCCTTTAAAAGAAGCAACTGCAGATTTTATTTTCGCGTCATCAATTTTCAAATATTTAGCCACACCAATCGCTACCAATACATTTTCAATATTGTGTAAGCCACCCATATTGAGTACTACATCTGTAATCGTCCAATAATTATTTACCACATCAAATCGGTATGACCCATTTTCAACCACCAAATTGTTTACATGAATATTGGCCAAGCTATTATTCAAATCATAGGTACAATGATCGGGTACTGTAAATTCTTTTTCCTTGCTTAATCCATATTTAGTAATTAGGCATCCACCTTGTTTTACCTTTTGTGAAAATTGCACAAAGGCTTTTTCTACTTCTTCGGCTGTTCCATAAATATCCAAATGATCTGGATCCATGGCTGTAACGATAGCGATATCGGGAGAAAGTTTTAAGAAACTACGATCGTATTCATCTGCCTCAACTACTACTACATTATTTTCATGGCTCCAGAAATTGCTATTATAATTCGCTGCAATACCACCCAGGAAAGCGTTACATCCATAACCCGTATCGCGCAAAACATGTGCAATCATGGAGCTAACGGTGGTTTTTCCATGTGTACCTGCCACACAAATATTAAAGGAGTTAGCCGTAATCCATTGTAAAATATCACTTCTTTTTACAACAGTAAATCCATGATTTCTATAATAGTTCATTTCTGTATGATGGGCCGGAATAGCTGGTGTATATACTACCACATCTGGCGCCGCAGGCGCCATAGTCATATTATCATCGTAGTGTATATGTATGCCTTCTGCCTCCAAAGTTCTTGTTAATACCGTACTTGTTTTATCGTATCCAGCAACAGTAGCTCCCTTTGCCTTAAAATAACGCGCTAATGCACTCATACCAATGCCGCCAACACCAATGAAATAGATATGCTTTATTTCTTTCAATGCTATCATGATAAATAACTGATTATTTTTTGTGCAATTACTGTATCAGCATCAGTAATCGCTAGTTTTTTTATTTGCGTATGCAATGCCATTTGTTGTTCCTTATTATTGGCTAAGGCAATAATGGTATTTCCCAAATCAGCTGCTGCATCCGTATCCTTAATGAATAGTGCCGCCCCTGCATCTACTAATTGCATAGCATTGGCCGTTTGATGATCTTCTGCCGCATGTGGAAATGGTACCAAAATCGATGCCTTGCCAACTATACATAATTCCGTTACCGCCATGGCACCAGCTCTACTCACAACTATATCTGCCGCTGCATAAGCCATGTCCATTTCTTTAATAAATTCGGTAACAACAACCCCTTCTTTATCTTGCGCAGCACTTACATAAGTCCTAGCATTGGTTTTGCCAGTCTGCCAAATTAATTGGATATCACTGTTAAGAAACAGCGGCAATGTTTTAAGGATAGCCTCATTTATACTTTTGGCACCTAAACTACCGCCTACTACTAGTACAATAATTTTATTGGGTGATAGCTTGAAAAAATCAGTCGCAGTTTTTTTATCAATCTTATTGTTTACAATATTTTTTCGAACCGGGTTACCAGTAACAATTGTTTTATTCGTGGGAAAAAATGGCTCCATGCCTTTTGTACCTACAAATACAGCCGTAGCATTTTTTCCCAACATGATATTTGCTTTACCCGCAAATGAATTACTCTCATGTAAAAAAGTAGGGATTTTTTGCGATTGTGCAAACCTTAATACAGGAAATGAAGAATAACCTCCTACCCCAATCACCGCAGTTGGTGTGAACTGTTTAAATATTTTTCGTACTTGCAAAAAACTGGTAAGTAATTTAAATGGCAAGCCAATATTCTTCAATATATTAGTACGATTAAACCCTGCCATATCGATCCCTTCTATGGCATAGCCTGCTTGGGGATATGTCCGCCCGTACCCCCACCTGCTATAATAAATTTCTTATACAATGGGCGCTGCTTTTACAGGTGATTCAATGGGTGCCTTACCTTCTAACTGTTCTACATTTCTCGCCACACTCAATATAATACCAATGGCTGCACAAGTAAATAAGAATGAACTTCCTCCCATACTTACCAATGGTAATGTTACCCCAGTAACAGGAACTAAATTCACATTCACCGCCATATTCGCTATCGCTTGAATAATTAAGGTGAAGCTTAACCCCAGTGCCAGAAAGGCACCAAAAGCATACGGACATCTTCTAAATATGCTGATACATCGAAATAGAAAAACCAGATAAATAAAAATCATAAACGCGCCACCCAATAATCCATACTCTTCAATAATGATAGAATAAATAAAGTCATTATAGGCTTGTGGTAAAAAATTTCTTTGTCTACTATTACCCGGACCCAACCCCATCAATACGCCACCATTCGAAATAGCTATTTTGGCTTGTTGTACCTGATAAGGTGTTTCCTGATCACCCGCATACATAAAGTCTTGTACCCTTTTTACCCATGTGCCAAACCTGCCCATCGATTTCAATTTTTCTGCTACAATCGGTTTGGCAATATCTTCTTTTTTCTTTCCCTCATAGGTAAGCATGGCAACTGAAACAATAAAAGCTACGGGAATAAGGGCAATGAAAATGGTTAGCAAAATATGTTTCATACTCACTCTACCAATAAACATGAGTAATAAAGCTGTTGCTCCCGTTAATAAAGCATTGGATAGGTTGGCAGGCATAATCAACGCACAAATAATAAGTACAGGCATTACAACCGGAATAAAGCCCTTCTTAAAATCTTTGATTACTTCCTGTTTTTTACTCAACATTTTAGAGATATACATAAACAAAGCCAGTTTGGCAAAATCACTGGTTTGTATCGTCATGTTGATGATAGGTAATTTTATCCATCTACTTCCTTCATTAATACGTGCCCCAAAAAAGAGTGTGTATAGCAATAAAGGAACGGAAATAAAAAATAATAAAGTTGCTACGCGTGAGAATAATGTATAGTTGATACGATGGAGAAAATAAATCACCAACATCCCCAGTAATGTAAACGACAACTGTTTAAATAAATAGATTGTAGTATTACCTCGATACATTTTATACGCTAATGATCCTGTTGCACTATATACAACCAAAATTGAAATCAAGGATAACAATACCACAATACCCCATATATATTTATCGCCACGGGTACGTGTTACCAACTGATTCCTTACCCCTTCTACCGTTGGTATTTGAGCAAATAATGTATCGTTGATCTCGGGCATGCTTATAATTCTTTAACGGCTGCTTTAAACTGCGCCCCTCTATCTTCATAATTCTTAAATAAATCGAAGCTGGCACAAGCCGGACTCAATAATACCACGTCTTCTTTTGCAGCAGCCCTAAATGCCGCATTTACGGCTTTTTTAGCACTATCTGTTTCTATAATCACAGGTACGATATCTTTAAAAGCAGCAACAATTTTTGAGTTATCAACCCCCATACAAATAATAGCTTTTACTTTTTCTTTAACTAGATCGGCTATTAATGCATAGTCATTGCCTTTATCGGTACCCCCCAATATTAGTACCGTTGGCTTATTCATACTTTCTAAAGCATACCATGTGCTGTTTACATTAGTAGCTTTACTATCGTTTATAAACTCAACACCACGTACCATCGCTACAAACTCCATGCGATGCTCGAGGCTATGAAAGTTTTTTACCGCTTCTCGTATTTTTTCTTTGCGGATACCAACGGTAGCTGCTGCAATGCAAGCTGCCATAGTGTTGTACTGGTTGTGCTTGCCTTTTAAAGCAAAGTCGTAGATACTCATGCTTACTCTTTCTTCTTGTATTCTGAGCATCATTTGATCGCCTTTAATG
>JBDKJW010000142.1:0-6254 GCA_039796395.1 Bacteroidota bacterium | reverse complement strand
GCACATAATTCAAAGCTCATCGCATCAGAATCCACATCGTGGTAGCTACCGTCAAATACACGTACTTTCATGTTATTAACAGGGTAACCTGCTAATACACCCGTAGTCATTGAAGTTTCAAAACCTTTTTGAATAGCAGGAACAAATTCTTTAGGAATTGATCCACCAAACAAATCGTTTACAAACTGGAAGCTCTTGCCTTCATTCTCTTTCATCCACTCTTCATCTGCCGGACCAAAAGCAAACTGAATATCGGCGAACTTACCTCTACCACCCGATTGCTTTTTCAATACCTCACGGTGTTCAATAGTTGTTCCGAAAGATTCTTTATAAGCAACCTGAGGAGCACCCTGGTTTACTTCTACCTTAAACTCTCTACGCATACGATCAATAATGATCTCAAGGTGTAATTCACCCATACCACGTAAGATTGTTTGTCCGGTATCTTCATCTGTATTTACACGAAGGGTAGGATCTTCTTCTACTAATTTCGCGATAGCCATACCCATCTTATCTACGTCGGCCTGTGTTTTAGGCTCAACAGCAATAGCGATTACAGGCTCAGGAATAAACATATTTTCCAAAGTGATAGGATGTTTTTCATCACAAAGCGTATCACCTGTTTTAATTTCTTTAAAACCAACTGCAGCGGCGATATCACCTGCTTCAATAAAATCAATCGGATTTTGCTTATTGGCAAACATCTTCATGATACGGCTGATACGCTCTTTCTTACCACTTCGCACATTCAATACATAAGAACCAGCATCTAAGTGACCGGAATAGCAACGGAAGAAAGCCAAGCGACCCACAAATGGATCGGTCATGATTTTAAACGCCAATGCTGCAAATGGTTCTTTTGCGTCTGGGTTACGAACGATTTCATCGCCCGTATCAGGATCTGTTCCTCTAACTGCTTCTACATCAATTGGTGAAGGTAAATATCTACAAACAGCATCTAAAGCCGTTTGAACCCCTTTATTTTTAAAGCTTGATCCGCACATCATCGGAACGATGCTTAAATCAATACAAGCTTTACGAATTGCCTCGTGCATTTCTGCTTCGGTGATACTATTAGGATCATCAAAGAATTTCTCCATTAGGTTCTCATCGTACTCAGCTACTGCCTCAACTAAGTTCTGGCGCCATTGGTTTGCTTCCTCAACCATATCTTCTGGAACAGGGATCTCATCGAAAGTCATTCCCTCTGTTTCCATATGCCAGATGATACCTTTCATCTTAATTAAATCTACCACACCTTTGAAATTATCTTCAGCGCCAATTGGTAACTGTAATGGAACAGCTTTAGCACCCAACATTTCTTTTACTTGGTTTACCACCATTAAGAAATCAGCACCGCTTCTATCCATTTTATTTACGAAACCAATTCGTGGTACTTTATAACGATTAGCTTGGCGCCATACCGTTTCAGACTGTGGTTCAACACCATCCACTGCTGAGAAAAGTGCAATCAAACCATCCAATACACGCATACTACGTTCTACTTCAATAGTAAAATCCACGTGACCTGGCGTATCGATAATATTAAAATAATAATTTTTAGTGTCAGCAGTTTTCACTCCCTTATCAGTAGGGAAATTCCACTGGCAGCTAACGGCTGCAGAGGTAATGGTAATACCTCTTTCTTTCTCTTGCTCCATCCAATCGGTAGTAGCAGCACCATCGTGTACTTCTCCGATTTTATGGATCATACCTGTATAGCGTAAAATACGCTCAGTTGTAGTGGTTTTACCAGCATCAATATGTGCGGCAATCCCGAAGTTTCTTTGAAATTTCAAATCAGCCATAAAAAATTCTTATTTTTTCAGGCGGCAAAGGTAAAGATTCTACCGATTGTACAATGCATTCACTAATAATAAATTGTATTGGGGATAAATTACCCTAAAATGGCTACTTACAGCTATTGTATTGTGCTACCAAGTTCTTAAGCGCAGCCGCATCTATGGTTTTAAGTGCTAGCGTACCTGCAATTGCACTGCAATCGCCCCACAAACTTGCCGCATTTTTTGAAAAAGCTGCTCCAGAAACCAATACAGGCTCCCCAGCACCCGCTTTTAAAAGATATAAATCCCCTATTTTTCCTTCTAATGAGGGTGTATTAACAGGTATTGTACCATTATAATAAATTTTGCCCCCGTTATCCGTTACTCTTTCCAATAAACTCGCTTTTTCCCCCTTTATAATCACTTTGTAGAAATCATTGGTATATGCATTATAATTTTCATTGCCAACCGTGAATGCCGATATCTCAATAGGCGATAACTGCCTTTTTTGTTGATTGGCATTTTGAAAAATAATTACTCCTCTTTGCTTGAACATTGGTTTAATACTGCCAACGCTTGTTTCATTCGCATAATTTGTAACTGTACCTTGTTGAAAATCGTTACCAGTTTGTGCTTTTGCGAATAGTCCTACCGCAATTGTAAATACGAGCAATGTTTGTTTTAATTGTTTCATGATGATTGATTTATTTACTTACTAATAAGTAAGTAATATGATTAAAAAAATTTACTTTTTTAGTTGAAGCATGATGGCATTACGAATATGATCAAAATCTTGTTTTCCGGTAATCCTAGCCAATTGAACACCTGCGGCTAAATTGGTCATGATTAATAATGCTCTTGTATTTGCGTCCTCTATAAAATGTAGCTCTCCCTTTACTTTCCCTTCTTCTAACACATTGGCCACCATTCCCAATACCAGTTTTGTAAGTAAAATCACTCTTTCTCGTACTGCAGGAGGTAATGTATAAAAATCAGAAGCTACAGAGCCGATAATACAAATACTCTTTACTTCTATTAACTGCGCATAACGATCTGCAAATACCCCTAGTTTATCAATTGCCTTTAATGGTGCGTTGACTAACCCTTCATCCAATTTCTTGTAATCGTCTATATAGGTATTTACTATATCTGCCAATAGATCTTCCTTAGTAGGATAATGATAATGTACAGCTGCGTTTTTAATGTTTAGCTGTTTTGAAATATCGCTATAGCTAAAAGCATTATACCCAACTTTTTTCATCAAATCTCTCGCTATGGAAAGTATCTCTTGTTTCGTATCTGTGTTTTTTGCCGACATAAATATAATACTTACTTACTAATAAGTATAAAATATATTCTCGTTACTTTCTCTCAATATAGGGCTAAAAAGCAAAAAGCCGTTACAGTTCTTGTAACGGCTTGTATATCAACAATTTAAATTATATCTTGAAGTGAGAGAAAGCTTTATTAGCTTCAGCCATACGATGTGTATCTTCTTTCTTTTTGAAAGCAGCACCTTCACCTTTGGCAGCAGCCATAATTTCATTCGCTAACTTATCGGCCATCGTTCTGCCATTACGCTCACGGCTATAACGGATTAACCATTTCATGCTCAAAGAAATTTTACGATCTGCACGAACTTCAGAAGGAATCTGGAAAGTAGCACCACCAATTCTACGGCTTCTTACCTCAACGGCTGGCGTAACATTGGCAATAGCCTTCTTCCAAACCTCATAACCATCTTCACCAGTAGTTTTTGTTACCTTATCAACTGCATCATAAAAAATATTGATAGCAGTACTTTTTTTACCATCCCACATAAGGTTATTGATAAAACGAGTCACCAATTTGTCATTAAAACGACCATCGGGAGCTAAGGGTAATTTTTTCGCTTGTGCTTTACGCATTGTTTAATTTTTAATTGTCGGCTGCTATTCTTCAAGTATTAAAACTTTACTCAGCCTATGTTATAGATTATTTTTTAGCTTTTTCTTTCTTCGTACCGTATTTAGAACGGCTCTTCTTACGGTCTTTCACACCTGCAGTATCTAAACTACCACGAACGATATGGTAACGTACACCCGGTAAGTCTTTAACACGACCACCACGGATCAATACAATTGAGTGCTCTTGTAAATTATGACCCTCTCCTGGGATATAGGCAATAACCTCAATTTTATTGGTTAAACGCACTTTCGCTACTTTACGTAGAGCAGAGTTTGGTTTTTTAGGTGTAGTTGTGTATACACGTGTACATACACCACGGCGCTGTGGACAAGCATCCAAGGCTCTTGATTTACTTTTCGCTCTGATAATTTCGCGACCTTTTCTAACTAATTGCTGTATTGTTGGCATTCTAAACCATTTAAAATTTCGGACGGCAAAGGTAATAGCTTAAGGCCATAATCCAAAATGTTTTACAAAAAAAAGTATTAATTCAGTTAAATGCCCCGTTTAATCACGGTTTTTTAGCTTAATTACCTTTCTCCTTCTAGCTTCTCCCCTACCTTGTATCCTGTAACCCCACATTGTATTTTTTGCTATGCGGGTACCCTATTCTTTTATCTTATCGCTTGTTTTAGTAACTACTACAACAAATGCCCAAAACTTTACACCATTATCCTATTCGGTTAAAGATAGTGTGTATACCCAAAATTTTGATGGCTTACCATTATCGGGGAGTTTTTCCTTATCCGGTAAAGGTCCGCACGACTTATCAAATACGCCTATTAATGGCCTTAACATGGTAGGCTGGCAACTATTTGCACATGCAGGAAGTACCGCTAACGCAGTTTTCTCAATTTCAACGGGCTCGGCAACCGGACAAAGCGTTTACAGCCTAGGCACTAGCGGCAGTTCAGATAGAGCACTTGGCAGCTTAGCTTCAAGCACGGGTATCTATAGTTTTGGTATCGTACTCACGAACAATACAGGTAGTACACTCAATCAGCTTACCATTTCTTTTAGCGCCGAACAATGGCGTAAAGGTGGTTCCACCAACAAAAATTTTTGGAAATGTTTGTACAAAACCGGCACTATTACTAGCATCAATCAAACAAACAAAATAGAATCACAGTCACTTGGTTTTTCTTCCCTCCAAACCACAAGTGGGAGTGCAACTCTGAATGGTAACCTCCCTGAAAATAAACAATCTATTAGCGGAACTATTACAGGTATAGATTGGAAAGCCGGTGAACAACTTGTATTGGTTTGGGAAGATGCAGATGAAACAGGAAGCGATGATATAATGGCTATTGACGACTTTAGTTTGAAGGGAAGTTTTGTACAAACAAATACAAATACGGTAGATGATATTATGTCACTTGCAACCAACCCAACCAATGCAGATACTATACAATATCATGTAAGCTTAAGTGGACATACAAGTGGATTAACCAATAGCAATTTTAGCCTGATAACAAATGGTATAACCAACGCATCAATTACCAAAATTGAAGGCACTGGAAAAAACTATATAGCAACTGTTTATACTGGTGAGGGCAATGGTTATATTAACTTAGGTATCTCCAATAATGCAAATCTTATCCCGGGTTTATCCAATACACCATTTTACAGTATAGATACACAATGGATAGATAAACTAAAGCCTACTCAAATAAACTTCACACATGGCATCGATACTTTACTCCAATTGAATGATACACTTCAACTTTTATTACAGTTTAATGAGCCAGTATACCTAGATACAATCAATGGATTCTCGTATATACCCATAACCATTGGGAGTAGGGTGAAAAATATTCCATACGCAAGTGGAAATGGAACGAATACCCTCAAATTTAATTATACCATACAAGCTACTGAAACGGATAAAGACGGTATTCGGGTTGCTTCTACATTTAATGCTAGAAATTTAGTAGTAAAAGATGAATCGGGCAATACAGCAACACTCACTATTAACTCAACGCCTATTCAAAAAATAAAGGTTGATGCTATTGCGCCTGAATTTACCCAAGCTACGGATACAAGCATTCAATTTTGCAGTAGTACAAGTATAAATATTGATGCATTGTTGAAAGTAAACAACAAAGAAGCGAATGAGATACTGCAATGGAAATTGATTAAACAGCCTACTCATTATCAAATTTCAAAACAAGTATTTGATTCAAGTTCAAGTAGTGCAACACTCCAACCAGCTGGGTTTAGCATGAATAATCCGAATAATAGCAATAACACAGATACTTGCATCTTCAGTATATCTGATGGCATTAACACAGCTTTGAAAAAAATCATTTTTAGTGTATCGAGTTCTTATCAATGGACTGGTATACAAAACACGGAATGGACCAATTATGCTAATTGGTGTAATAACAATTTACCGAGTGATTCAGCAAGTGTAACTATTGGTAGCAATGCTGTGCATATGCCTATAATCAACAGCGTTGTAACCATAAAAAATATTACAATTCATCAACAAGCAACACTAACAATTACGGGTACATTGAAACT
>JBDKJW010000141.1:0-6308 GCA_039796395.1 Bacteroidota bacterium | reverse complement strand
ACGAATAATTGACTTATAAGGGTTTTCTGGTGCATTTTCTTCAACTGATTTCTTACCCGTGTTTCTTTTCTTTTTTAATGAATCAGGGTTAGGGAAATACACTATAAACTGCGAGCGAATGGCTTTATCCAATAAGTTTAAAGCAACCTGATAAGGGCCTTCTTGTTCACCCTCATATACCAATTCAATCTTGCCGGTAATAGCTGGAATAATGCCAAAAAGATCACTTACCCAAATAGGCGTTTGCTTTTCTTTATGCATAATGGCTCTACGTTCAGCACTACTCACTGCATTTTCAAAAGCAGCGATTGTTAAACGTGCACTTACCCCACTCTTCTTATCTACATATTCATTATTGCGCGCTTCAAAAGCAATTTGTTCTATAATACGTTTTACCAAATCACTTACCTGAATGCGTTCTTTTTGAGCTGTTGGTAATTTTGCTTCTTGTTCTGTAATACTTAAAGAGGTTTCAATATCTTTTGGATAGTGCGTGAGAATTTGGCTTTGAATCCGATCTTTCAAAGGCGTTACGATGCTACCTCGATTTGTGTAGTCTTCGGGGTTAGCCGTAAATACAAATAAAATATCGAGGGGCATCCTTAATTTAAAGCCACGTATTTGAATATCGCCTTCTTGTAAAATATTGAAAAGTGCCACTTGTATGCGGGCTTGTAAATCGGGCAATTCATTAATCACAAAAATACCCCGATTACTTCTTGGGATAATACCATAGTGAATTACTTTTTCATCTGCAAAACTCAATTTTAAATTAGCCGCTTTAATAGGATCAATATCCCCAATTAAATCTGCTACACTTACATCTGGTGTTGCTAATTTTTCACCATATCTTTCTGAGCGATGAATCCAATCGATAGGTGTATCATCACCTTTCTCCGCAATCAAGTCTTTGGCATATCTACTTAAGGGTTGTAGCGGATCATCATTAATTTCACTACCCGCAACTACTGGAATATATTCATCCAATAAATCAATCATTTGCCTAGCCATACGCGTTTTAGCTTGTCCGCGTAAACCCAAAAACAAAATATTATGTTTACTTAATAAAGCTCTTTCCGTATCGGGTATTACTGTATCCTCATAACCAATGATACCTGTAAAAGGATTTTCTTTATTACCGATGCTATTGATTAAGTTATTACGTACTTCTTCTTTAACTGATTTTGGTTGATAGCCAGATTTTTTTAGCGCACCTAATGTGCTTGCTTGTTTCATCTTCATTTAATACACTGTTTTTCTTTTTCCACTTTCAAAATCCTTGAATATAAATGCACCTAATTTATCGAGTGAGGCAAAGAAGGCTTTGCCATTATTCATTTCTGTAAATTCTTGTACAAAGCTTTGCAGATAAGGATCAGAAGCAATCATAAAGGTTGTAATAGGTATTTTCAACTTTTTGCATTGTGCAGCCAAGTTAATACAGCGGTTCACTACTTTACGATCTAATCCAAAACTATTTTTATAATACTTCCCTCCTATTTTTAGGCAAGTTGGTTTACCATCGGTGATCATAAAAATCTGCTTATTTGGATTTTTTCTTCGCCGTAATAAATCCATTGCTAATTCCAAACCCGCAACCGTATTGGTATGATAAGGACCCACTTGTAAATAAGGAAGGTCTTTAATTTCAATACTCCAAGCATCATTACCAAATACTACGATATCTAATGTATCTTTTGGATAGCGCGTAGTAATCAATTCACTCAATGCCATCGCCACTTTTTTTGCAGGTGTTATACGATCTTCTCCGTAAAGAATCATAGAATGAGAGATATCGATCATGAGTACGGTAGATGTTTGCGTTTTAAAATCGGTTTCCCGTATTTGCAAATCATCTTCCTGCATAGAAAAAGCATCTACGCCTCTATTGATTTGTGCATTGCGTATGCTTTCTGTAAAATCTATTTGCTCGAGCATATCCCCAAACTGGTATGGACGTGTATCTGGGTTTATTTCATCTCCTTGTCCGGGTTTATATGTTTGGTGATTACCTTGCTTTGTTTTCTTAAGCTTGCCGAAAATTTCTTCTAAGCTTTTTTTCCGAATCGATTGTTCTGTTTTACCCGTGATAGAGAAAGAGCCGTTTTGAGGGTTCTCTTGCAAGTAACCATTTTGTTTCAGGTCTTCAATAAAATCGCCCATACCATATTCATCATTTGTGAAATGGTATTTTTTATCGAGTTCATTCATCCACGATAAAGCCTCAGAAGCATCGCCATTGGTATAGCTTAATAACTGTGTGAACACATCGAGCAATTGCTCAAAAGTAGTTTTACCATTTTCATTGGGATTGAAGCGGATAAATCGATGTCCTAACATTAACTGCAAGGTAAGAAACTTTAGTGTATAGTGTAAAGTGGGTAGTGTATAGTTAAACAAATTACTGCTAACTATACACTAATCACTAAACACTACTTTAAAGTATCCTTCGGCGCCATTAATTTACCAGGAATTTGAATGGCTGGATTGTAAATAGTTTTCATTTTCTCCATGCCATCTAAATAGCTCTCCGACATGCGTTTTTCATCCTGCATCCACTCAGCTTTATTACCACTGAGTGTATTATAGAATTTAATCTGTTGTTGTAAATCTTTTTGAACGGCTTTAGACACTTTTTCAGCCAATGCCTTATCTTCTGCCATATAGCAAGCTTCTAAGAACATCAAAGAATTTCGATTATGCATATTACCTCTGCTAGCCATACCATAACCAAAGTTTTCTTCATCCATCATCTTATCTACTTTTTGCAATACTTTACGTGCCTCTTCTTTTTTACCAGTTGATGCTAATTCAATGGCTAAATCGGCATACGCAGAACGGATACTATTGAGGTGCCTACGATTTTCTTCGTCAAAATAAACACCTTTAATATCTGCATTACCTGCTGCAAATACAGTTAAAGCTTTCTCCTGCATCCATCCTGCATTTACGCGAGAGTTTACTACAGGTACCAAGCGATAACTTAACCCATCTCTACGTAAGTATTGGTCAAAACCAAGATCCACAGATGGGTTAGTGAAATAAATAGGTCGGTTCCATTTATTCGCAGCAATAATATTTAATACAGCTAAGTCATTTTTCATGAGTGCATTCTTAGGCACTTCAAAACGAAGTTCACTTACAATACTATCTGTTGCATTCGCTGTTTTATTAGCGAGTACGGCAGCTTTATCTACGGCCACCGCAAACTTGCGAACGGGGTATGTATTCAATGTATTGCCATTACCACGATCATCCATTTTAGTAGGATCATCGCTACCCACATAGTTCTTCATTACATCAAATAAATCATAGTAGCGATTTTCTGGAATAGTTGGTCGCGGACTATACAATACATAATCACGCTTCCCTCCTTCAATTTGATCCGCACTCCAAATCACATCAATAGCCGGGCTCTCATTCACTTTATAACGCAACTGATTGATGTACCAATCAATCCCCAATAAACTAAAATTAATTACGCGTACATCTTTACGAATACCTTCTACTTCTTGCGCATACCAAAGCGGGTAAGTATCATTATCGCCATAAGTAAAGAGAATAGCATTCGGTGCGCAGCTTTCAAGATAGTCTTTCGCTAAATCGCGGGCTAATACTTTTTTACTACGATCATGATCATCCCATTCTTGTTGTGCCATTAAAACAGGAACGGCTAGTAGGCAAAGTGTTGTAGCTAGCGTTGCAGCTGTAGTTTGATTTATTTTTTTAGATAACCATTCTGTTATTTTCATTACGCCCAAGCCTATCCATACGGCAAATGCATAGAAACTTCCTACATAAGCATAATCACGCTCACGTGGCTGGTTACCTGCTTGGTTAAGGTATAATACAATGGCCATACCCGTGAAGAAGAACATGAGCATATTAGTGAACGCATCATCTCCTCTTTTTTTAAAGTGATAGAACAACCCAATCATGCCTAAAATAAAAGGCAAAGCAAATAATTTATTATTGGCTTTATTATTCTTTAGCGAGTCGGGCATTTGACTTTGATCACCATAAATAGCATTATCAATCAAAGGAATACCGGTTATCCAGTTACCATCGCGAATATTGCCTGTATATACGCCTTGTAAATCGTTTTGCTTACCGGAGAAGTTCCACATAAAATAGCGGAAATACATCCAATATACCTGATAGCCTACAAAGAATTTTACATTATCTGCTTGGTTTGGTGCCCGTTCATACGAACCATCTTTCATCTTACCGATTTGTAAGAAAGCGGTATAATAATAGGCATGGTATTGATCATCACTCGCATCCCATACACGCGGGAAAACCATTTTATCTTCTGCTGTATAAACATATTTTCTATCCTCTCCTATTTCAATATACTTATCTCTTGCTTTTTGATAGCGCATGCCTGTGCTTTTTAAATCAACAGGTTGTGCAGTGAATTTTTGTCCATATAGTAATGGGAAATCACCATACTGCTCTCTTCCTAAATAACCCACTAAGCTCATTGGGTTATCTACATTATACATATCTACCGAAGGGTTAGCTGTACTACGAATCATCGTAGTTAAGTAAGTACTATACCCAATCAACATAAACGCTACACACCATAAAGCTAGTGTTAAATAGGGCCATGCTTTTTTGGCAGCTATGCGTAATCCATACCAAATTGCAGCGGCTAGTAAAACAAAGAAAATAGTAAAGCCAGAGAAGAAAGGCATTCCTGCACTATTCACAAAAAAGCGATCGAAAGTACCTGCTAGTTTAACCGTATATTGTATAACGCCAATTTGTACAACACCTGTTATAATACAGCCAATAACAAAGAAAATATAAGTACCGCCATAATACGCTTTTGCATTTGGCTTCATTTTTTCAATGGCAAATAATAAACCAATACCAACGATAGTTCCTAGGATCATCAAGCCGCCGATTGTTCCATCAAAAGGGGCATTATCTGTTGCATCTGCAGAAGCTGCAATAAGTGCGGCAATGAAAGCCAATACACCACCTATCGACATTAATCGAATGAACCAAGTGCGGATTAGGGCATAATTGAATGTTTCACGCTTTCGGAAATAATACACCATTACAATCGCCGGAATGGTTAATAAGTTTAGTAAGTGCACACCGATAGATAAACCCATCATAAAGAAAATAAATACGATCCAACGATCGGCGCCTGGTTCATCGGCATGGTTCTCCCATTTTAAAATTGCCCAAAATACAATGGCCGTAAAAAAACTCGATAATGCATATACTTCACCTTCAACTGCGCTATACCAAAATGAATCACTAAATGTATAGGCTAAAGCACCCACTATACCCGCACCCATTACTTGAATGATTTGTGTTGTAGTAGGCACATCTGTGGTTTTGATATTTACAATTCTGCGCGCAAAATGGGTAATCGTCCAGAATAAAAACAAAATCGTAAACCCACTTGCCAAAGCGCTCATAATATTCACCGCTTTTGCTGCCATAAGCGGATCATTACCGAAGAGTATAATAAATACCCTACCCAAAATAACAAATAAAGGCGCCCCAGGAGGGTGCGGTATTTGAAGTTTAAAACAACTACTTACAAATTCACCACAATCCCAGAAACTTCCCCCCGCTTCAGCGGTTAAAATATATACGGCGCAAGCCAGTACACATACCACCCATCCTGTAATGTTGTTAATCTTGTTAAACTGCATATTCGTTTTGGTTTTTTAGACGGGCAAACATAGTTGATTATAGGTAAAATTTGAAAGATATAGGCTGATTTGAAGGGATTTAGGGAAAAATTAGGAAAGACGATAGACGATGAACGGTAGACCATAAATTAGATCCGGGTGGCGGGATACGGGTTACGGGTTAAATGATTCCAAACCCGAATCTCGTAACTCGAATCCCGAAACACATATCTTTGCCGCCTTAATGAAAAAAACTGTTGCTTTTCATACATTGGGCTGTAAGCTGAATTTTTCGGAGAGTTCCACCATCTCTCGCATCATGGAGAATGAGGGCTTTGAAAAGCGTGATTTTACAGATTTGGCCGATGTATATGTGATAAATACCTGTTCTGTAACAGATAATGCCGATAAGGAATGTAGGCAACTAGTACGACGTATTCAGCGAAAGGCGCCCGATAGTTTTGTGGTGATAACAGGTTGTTATGCGCAGTTGAAGCCAACAGAAATCGCTACTATACCAGGCGTTGATCTGGTATTAGGCGCAGCTGAAAAATTTAATATTGCCCAACATATTGGCAACTTAGCAAAAACCAATGATGCGGCTAAGATTTGCAGTTGCGATATAGAAGAAGTAACGGGCTTTAATGCTTCTTT
>JBDKJW010000140.1:0-6326 GCA_039796395.1 Bacteroidota bacterium | reverse complement strand
ATAACACCATTTGCAGCACGAGAACCAAAGATCGCCGTTGCAGAACCATCTTTTAGTACTTCAATATTCTCGATATCATTTGGGTTAATATCACCTAAAGCATTTGAGTTTACGTTTGCAGCAAGGTTACCCGTAATGAAAGGAACACCATCAACAACAATTAATGGCGCTTGGCTCTGGCTGATAGAGTTAATACCCCGAATACGAATACGAGCAGGAGTAGAAGGGTCGCCACCTGGGTTAGACACTTGTACACCAGCAGCTCTACCTGCTAACTGACGATCAGCAGAAGGAGATACTAAACCAGCAATCTCACCGCCACCTACTTTAGATGCAGAACCTGTAAATGATTTTTTCTGTTGAACACCATATCCCACAACAACCACCTCAGAAAGTGCTTTTGCTTCGGATACTAAGTTTACATCAACAGTTGTTCTTGAACCTAAACGAGCTTCAACATCACCAAATCCTACAGAAGAGAACTTAAGTGTTAATGTTTTGTCGGTTACTTGAATTGAATAGTTTCCTTTCGCATCGGTAACTGTTGTTTTACCAGTACCTGCAGTCACAGAAACGCCGACAAGTGGATTGCCGGATTCATCAGTTACTTTACCCGTAACTGTACGGTTAGTTTGACCGTATAGCTGCGCCACAAATAGCATAGCTAACGTCAAAAAAACAGCTAGTTTTCTCATGAGCGTTTAATTTTTAAGTTTTTTCAGATGTTAAAAATAGGCAGTAAATGTTAAAAAAGTGCTGCTTTTGTTAAAGATTTTTAAAGAAAAAAGGTTTAAATAGGTTCGAAATATCAGCTTTTTTTGCGTGAAACATTGATAATCAATACTGGAAGCAGTACTAAATTGGTTATTGTGCCTACAATTAATGTTAAAGAAGTAAGCCACCCCAAGGCTTTAGTGCCGCCAAAATCGCTGATACAGAATATGATAAAACCGGCAATTAATACTAAAGAGGTATAAATTATGCTTATTCCCGTATGCTGGATGGTTTGAATAAGCGTTGCCCTTATATCTCCTCCAAAAGCCGGCAACTCCTGCTTATAATTTACTAAAAATCGAATCGTAACGTCAATAACAATACCTAAAGCCACACTAAAAACTAATACGGTCGAGGGTTTTAGGGCTATGCCCACCCATCCCATCACCCCGGCTGTAATAATTAGGGGTATAAGGTTCGGTATCAATGAACAAAGCAGCATTCTTGCTGATTTAAAAAGATAAAGCATACAAAGGCTTATTAATAAAAAGGCCCAAAAAATACTCTCTTTTAACCCACTGATAATAAAAGAAGAGCCCTCTAAGAAACTAACACTGCTACCTGTAAAAGTTACGGTATACTTAGAGCTATCAAAAATACTGGCCGCTTTTCTTTCAAATTGCGCCAACAAAATGGGCAGTTTTTGACTTCCAATATCTTTCATGTTCACACTAATCCTGGCCTTCTGTTTATTGCTATCAATATAACTATTCATCAACTTAGCAAATCCGGTTACCTTGGTTGTACCTCCCTTATCAGGCGCCAAATAAGGACCCATAAAAGCTACATCTGCCTCATATGGAATAGAATAACTCATTGAGTCTCCATCGAAATAAGCTTGTTTGGCAAATTTTAACCCTTCTACAAAAGATAACGGCCTTGCGGTTGCGCTATCGGCTTCTAAATATGCCGAGAATTCATCTATGGCCATTATGGGTTTAAGCGATCTTGTTATCCCGTTTTTCTTTTTTGTATCAACAATTATTTCCAAAGGCATAACACCATCAAAATTTTGCTCAAACCATTTTAGATCGGTATAAATTTTATCTGATTTTGGCAAATCATCTACTACAAAACCTTCACTTTTAATTTTGAAAATTCCAATTATAGATACAACTGTAACAATAATGGTAATTGCATATACCCATTTTTGATGAGTAAGCGCTATATGCTCCACCCGCTTTAGTACTTTCAGTAATAATTTATTATCCAAATAGCGAATATGCCTTGGTTTAGGAACAGGCAAATAACTCAGAACCGCGGGAATAAAAAGTAGGGAGATGAAAAATAAGATAAGAATATTAATACCAGCAACAGCACCAAATTCCTTAAGCAAATCACTTTTTGTGAGTGCAAATACGGCAAAACCTATGGCTGCAGCAATATTGCAAAACAACGTAACAATACCCATTCTGCCAACCATGGTTACCAATGCCTCTTGTTTATTAACTTTTTCTCTAAACACCGTATGGTATTTGTTTAAAAAATAAATACAATTGGGCACACCAATTACAACTATCAATGGTGGAATTAAAGCAGTTAATAAAGTAATTTTATACCCCAATAAAACGATAGTTGCTAAGCTCCACACAACGCCCATGCCCACAACTATCAAACTCATTAACATGGCACTTACAGATCTAAAAAATAACAACAGCGTTAATGCAGACAAAATTAAAGAAGCACTCAAAAACCAATTCATTTCTTTTTTAATTCTATCACCAACTACTGTTCTTATATAGGGTAGTCCGCTTAGTTTGGTTTCTATTTTTGTAGCCTTTTCAAAGCTTCTTATCTCATTAGTTATATCTTCAATAAGCTTCGTTCTGTATTTACTATTTATAGCCTCTTTTTGTACACTTACTCCCAATAAATAGCTATTATTCGTTTGGTTATACAACAATGACCGATAAAAGGGAAGACCCTCAAATATATTTTTAGCACTATCTAAACTTGCTTGATCAAAGTATTTATCTGCAAAAATTTTTTGAGGAACTAATTTTTTAGCCACTGTATCATTTAGTAAATTGTAGCTAAAAGGAATACTTAACACCTCAGTTACCCCTGGCACTTTTTTTAAAGCCAGGTGCAACTTAGTAATCTCATTAAAAACGGGTATGGTAAAGAAGTCATTAGTTTGTATACCTACCACAACCGTATTTCCATCTGCGCCAAATTCTTTTAAAAACTGTTGATAGTCAACATATTTAGGATTATTGGTTGGCAAAGCTCTCGTAAAATCGTAGCTGAGCTGCACTTTGGATGCTTGCCACCCCATAAATACATTCGCCATTAATAAAAAAACTAAAATACCTACCCTATTCTTTATAATTAACCTGCCTGCTGTATACCACATAAGTTTTGTATGAAGCGCAAAGAAAAACAAAAACACCGGCATTTTACCCGTTAAAAAACGGCAAAGCACTCCTTAATTCACCCTTTTTTATGTAGTAGATAGTATAGCAAGTACAAGAGGCTATATTTTGTGTTAACATTTCTTTATTGCTGATTTATGAGAACCTGCATCCCCCTCCTGCTGCTCATGATTTCACTTGTTGCAGCCCAAAAATTGGCTGCACAAGGAAATAGTAGTTTTTGCAGTAATACAGCTTTGGTTCCGGTATTCAAACAAGATTTTGGTGCAGGTATAAGTTCTACTTCTACAACTACCGCTCCTTCAGGATCAACCAACTACAATTTTGGTGGGGTAGGTACCGACGGTAATTATATTGTAACACCCAAAATTGAGAATGCAAATAAAAGTGATTGGACAAAAGGGGGCGATCATACAGGAAATCCAAATGGCAACTTATTTCTAGTAAATGCAGGTGGTAATCGATCTATTTTTTTACAACAAAATGTGTCGGGCTTATGTGCTGGATCGAGCTATAGTTTTACAGCATGGTTGGCGAATGTAAATACATGGTCTACGAAAAATGTTTGCGGGGCGGGATTGGTATACCCAAAAATTACTTTCAATATAAAAGACCTTTCAAATAATTTACTAGCCACATATACAACGGATACATTACCACTATCGCCCATTAACGGTCCGGCCAAATGGATTAAATATGGTTTTCAATTTTCTTTGCCTACCAATATTACATCACTAAAACTCGAAATCGTTGACTTTAGGGGTGGCGGCGCAGCATGTGGCAATGATGTTGCATTAGATGATATTTTGTTTGAAGCTTGTGTGCCGCAAATAAGTGTTTCATTAAATGGTAATGCAGATGTATGTGTGGGCGATTCTGGTAAACTACAAACAACACTCATAAATAGCCCATATACAAATCCGGCTTATTTATGGCAAAAAAGCAAAGATGGCGGAACTACATGGGATGATTTAACGGCAACACCCAACGACTCAAGTTTGTATATTTTTAATAATGTAGTGCCAGCTAATAGTGGTTTATATCGAGTACTTGTAGCACCAACGGCAGCCAACATTTTTAATGCCTATTGTAGTGCAATCTCAAATACTGTTTTTTATTCCGTCAATAATTTACCCATTTTACAACCCAGTACTAACGCACCTATTTGTTCTGGGAATACTTTAATGCTAGCCGCCAATGCAAGTGGTGGATCGGGAACTTATAGTAGTTACCAATGGACTGGCCCAACCCATTTTTCGGCTAATGTTTCAAATACAAATCGAACAAATATGAAAACAACTGATAGTGGTAGTTATCATATTACAGTTGCAGACAGCAAGGGATGTAAAGCCAAAGCTTCTTTATATGTATTTGTAGATAGCACACCTGTATTGAGTACTATTGCCGTAACAGATACAATTTGTTCGGGCACATTAGCTAGTGCTTCTTTCAAAAGCTCAATCAATACTAGTGCCTTTTATTGGAATGCAGCCATAGTAAGTGGTTCAATCACGGGAGCTGGGGCGCTTACAAATCCTGAATATACCGGAATAAAGTCATCTGTACTTACAAATACTGGCATAAGTGCCGCTACAATACAGTATAGTGTATATGCAAAAAATAATAATTGCGCTAGTAATACAATTGATACAACCATCACCATCCTACCACTTAATTCTATGGCCAATGCAGGCCATGATACAAGTATTTGCTCGGCTCAACCAATTCAGCTCAACGCATTAGAACCACAGGTGGGTATAGGTGAGTGGGCACAAATAAGTGGACCATCTAACCTGCAAATAAGCGATCCTAAAAATGCAAAATCAATTATTCAAAATTTACAACCAGGTATATATACGTTAATATGGGTAGTGAAAAGCTATTGCGGAATTAGTACAGATACAATAACTGTAAATTATATTCCCAAGCCAATAACCACATTTACACTTAGTGATACCTTAATTTGTGCCGGCACAACTATTCAACCCGTGAATACTACGGTAAATATTGGTTTCTACCAATTCCAATGGGATTTTGGAAACGGCACAAAATCAAGCCTAGCACAACCAAATTCAATTTTATTGGCTCCGTCAGTTTCAGGTGCTGATACAACTTATACAATTACGCTTTTTACTTACACCGCTTGTGATACAATTAGTGCTAAGCAAAATATTACTGTTAGGAAAAAACCTCAGGCAAGTTTACAAATTGCTACAAACGAAAATTGTTACCCCATCACTGCTAATTTTACAATTAGCAAATTACATAATGCTGATACCTATGTTTTTTTGTACGGAGATGGAAAAAAAGATACTCTTTTTCCAGGTACAAGTTTTACTAGTATTTATACAGGCGATAGTACGCAAACCTACTATCCAAAACTAATTGTTAGTAATAGTTGCGGTATAGATTCTGCTTCTACAACTGTATCGGCCAACCAAAAACCAATACTTCACTTTATACATGTGCCTGATTCTGTTTGTACTGGAAGCATTGCTCAAATTACAATTGGCTCTTCTATACCAACTGTAAAATATCATTGGGCTAGCAAACAATTAGTTGCTGCTGATGCAAGCAGTAATTCATACAACACAATTAATAATAGTTTTCAAAATATTATTCTTAAAGATTCGGTGTATGCAATATCTACAGCTGGTTGCAAAAGTAATACACTCGATACAGTGTTTAGTATTCTTCCTGCTGCAACAAAAGCCAAACTCGGAAATGATACAGTCATCTGCGCATCAACCACAATTATATTTAATGGTAATACACCATCCGTTGGCTTAGGCAAATGGCAGCAACTAAGCGGTGCTTCAACTACACAATCTACTAATAATAACCAATTACAAATTAGTAACCTAACACCTGGCATATATCAGTTTCAATGGAATATTAGCAATTACTGCAGCAGCACTGCAGATACTGTTGATATACAATTTATGCCAAAACCTACACCCAGTTTCGAATTGTCTGATACCACTGTTTGTGGTGCAACAGCCATACAAATACAGCATACAACCCCCAATCAAAATCTATATAGATACCAATGGGATTTTGGTAATGGCGTATACAGTTATGATACCAATCCTACTTCTATTCATTATTTTCCAGCTGTTGGCAATAATGATACTACCTATACTATTTCATTAGTAGCTTATACGAATTGTGATTCTA
>JBDKJW010000139.1:0-6339 GCA_039796395.1 Bacteroidota bacterium | reverse complement strand
AGAAGTATTTTCACTCATTAAATTATGAACAACTATTTCTGCCGTATCTCCCTCTGTAAATACAAGTGTGGGCATAGGGATTTGTCCGTTTACAGCAATAGCCCTCCGTTCTTTACCTGTAAAGTTTACAATGGTATCTTTTACATATAAATCGTAGTGAACCAGCTTTTGAGCAACAGTTGCTTTACTTATAAAAAACATCAGCAAAGAGAAGAGGATATGCTTATGAACACAGCATATCCTCACAAAAAATTTTTGTTCTTGCCTTGCATCTATAGCATTCATGCTTTACTGTTTGATGGTTTCAACAGTTCTACCACAACTCAACATTTGACTACCATAGTAGGGATTCTTGATGGCCATTTCTTTGCTTAACCAATTAGCCCCTTTACCTTTATTGGCCATCGGACAAAACTGATAGTAAACAGGCTCGGTTACTTTACTAGCTTTAATTACTGTATAGATATTCTTAGATAAGTTCATAAAATGATCGCGCTGATGTGCAATATCATTTGACTCATGGATATGTTCTGCATCTTCTGTTAATTCTTTTTCCATCTTCATCCATACCGTATGTGTATCCGTGTTCAACTTTTCTATTTTCACTGATTGTATGGCCGTATACAAGTCTTTTGCCTTTGCAGAAGCTAAAACGGCGTTGGTTTTAACCAATGCGTCTTTAAGTAAGAAATAATGATCTAATACCGTTGTTAACTGACTATTTTCTTGCGCATAGTTCTTCAAGCTAAAGCTAATAACTACAATTGCTACTAAACATATTTTTTTCATGATTTTGTTTTTTGATTTATTTAAATACATTAAAAAGGGTGTACTCCAGTTTTAGGATTACACCATTAGGTGCCATTCTTTGCATGGTTGAATACAGCTCTTTTCTATATCCAATATCGATCCTAGCCTGACTATTAATAATAAGCTGTACGGATGGGGCAATATCAAGATATGATTTACCATTACCGTTTAATCGCTGTCCAAGTAACTCAACCATTACATTCAAATTCGTTTGGCTATACGTGCTATATGATTTAGGCAGCATTAACTTACCTGCAGATAGTGTATAATTAAACGCATGATCAGCCTCACTTATAGGAAATTTGTTTGCAGATCCATTATCGAGGGCTTTTTCAAAACTTACAGAACTACTAATAGCTACCTTATGAAGTAATTGAGTGGCAATAATACCTAATTCATACCCCGAATTAAAGCCCATCGTTTCAATTTCCTGCTGCATAATAGGGCTCTTATTCATACTAAACCTTCCATAAGCGGCCATTCTAAAATGACTATGCAAATCATCGGCACTATAAAAGCGATACTTAGCATACACAGAAGCTCCATCTATTTGCAGCCCGCTTGTATTTCTACTACTAAAAAAACCCTGTGCATGCGCCATCCATTTTTTATTAATGCCCCACATTAATTCAGGCATCAAATGATAGTTTGTACCCCCAGTTTGCCTACTCATAAAACCATTCATGGTTCTAATACCAAGCGACTTTGAAGGCATATTACTAGCCGGCTCTGTAAACACAAAAAGCTCTTGTGCTTGTATTTGTTGCATACAACATACGCAACAAATAATCATAATGTACTTCATGTTAAATTGGTTTTACATGAAATGCATTCACTTGGCTATTATAGCTTGGATATTGCTTTGCATTTTTACTTAATTGCTTAAACTCTTTATCGGTAATAAATCCCTTATCCAATAATTTAAGTTTAACTATGCCATGTAAGCTTTTAGCGGTTGTTTCTACAAAAATGAAACTGCTGTTGTTATAGGAGAATGAACTATTATTTGCTGCAGCAACGTTCTTGAGATTCATGTCAACTACTAATGAACCAACAGAGAATCCGGCATCTTGTACCTTTTTGCGAATATCAGCTACATTAACCGCTGTTCCTGGCTTGTACTGAATAATAAAACTACTACTATTTAAATCGGTAGTAATTTTTTCAACACCTGGTATCGACTGTAATTGTTTGTAAGTAGCTTTAGAACACATTGAGCAGGTTAAGCCTGTAGCTATTAATTCTGCTTTAGAAATTTGTGCTTGTGCCGGAACAATTATTAATAATGCAATAATAAATTTGATAATATTTTTCATATATGTTTGATTGATAGTAAAAAGAATTCATTTCCAATAACTTGAAAAGAAATCAATCCTAAATCAAAAAAACACTGTACAAGATATTCAGTGAAGTGGATCCCTTATTGGGGGGTGCGTTTGAGCGGTGAAGTAAGGTAGAAGGTATAAGCTGGAAGGTAGAAGCTATGCTTTCAAAATTATTTGGAAGAATAGCTTCAAATTGATGAAGATCTGACACATAATTTTCAACAACCTGATGATCTGTCTTTAATTTTAAATATGCTGTTTTATCATGGCAACAACTACTTTTTTGGACCTTCATACCACATATACCACATCCTACTTCATTACTGTGTGATAATTTGAAAAAAGAGGAGCCAGCATATTTACCCATACAAAAGTGGAACTCTACAGAAGCTCCGGATACCGAAACCGTGTAGGCTGCCAAAATAAGTATGAGCAATAATTTTTTCACTATGTAAAATTAGTACTTCTGCTTTATTAATTCACAAAATTCCACCAAATCCCTACCCTTGTCCATAAACCGGTATTTGCATACTCTTCTGCTACAAAATTACGAGCTGTAAAACCCACTCCCCTGCTATTAACGTTAAAACTATTCAAATTCTCTAACCGTACAAAACCTTTAAAGCTTTTGATTCTAAAATGCAAGTATGCAGCAATATCGGGTCTATTTGATAAGGTAAAGCTATTTTGATAGAAATATTGCCCGAGTATGGGACTATAATTATCTGCCTTATAAGGTGTATGATAGCGAATTTCCAAACCAGTAGATAAGAATAAGTTAGTGTAAAAATTACCCTCAAAGGCAATTCTATTTCTAGTAAGTACAGTAGGGACATTAACAGGTGGGTTGCCTGTTGTTTGTTGGAAATGAATTTCAGTATACCAATTCCAATACTTAGTTATTGGAAATTTTTTTTCCAGAGCAACGTGCAACACATTAAATAAAGTAGCTTCTTGCTTTGCAGTAAAGAAACTATCAAAATAAATATAATTACTCACCCCAAAATATTCGCCTGTTATTTTAAGAGATCTACGAGGGTTGTCATAAGCAGCAAATAGTCGAATCGTATTTTCTTTGTTGAAAACTCCCCTATTTTTAACTGGAAATGAACTCAGGGGATTTAGCAAAAAAGAGGGTGATCTGTTCACATTTTGGAATCCAATGGTTAGTGCACCAATTCTTTTACCCAACTGCCTTTTTAAAGAAACGAGCGCCTGATAATCACCACTATTGAACCCATTAATAAATAATTTACCAGCAGCTTCTATTTCCCAAATCAAATTTTTTGTTCTATTTCTATATTCACCCGACCCAATAATATTATAAAGATTGGATGTTGCAGTTGCATCAAAAACGCCACTCATATTTTCGATGGTAATTCCAGCTTTTACAAACTGACTTTGGTTGGTTTTATCTGGAAAGCTTAGAATACTAAATGTATTACTCATTTTTTTCCAAGTATCAACATAGCGGATAGTATCCCCATTTTTTTTGAGTGGGAAATTGAAATAAGTAAGATAACGCAATGAGTCTGAATAATAATCAAAGAAACTATATTCCATCCTATCATACCTGAAGTCGTGCTCGATCCTTAATCGAGGATAAAATAGCTGAATAGTAATACTATCTTTTACCAATGAATCTCTTTTACCAATATCAACATGATGACGAATAAAAAAAGTATTTTCACGATATATATTACCTGTATAAACACTGGTATTAAAGGGGTTTCTCACCAATGAGCCAGAGCGGCCCATGCGGGTTTCTAATTCAAACGGGTCGTTTAAAGCTAAGCTATCTAATTTCTTTTTATCCACTAACCCACCATTTTCAGATGATGCTGCTTTATTAGATAAATACACCAAAAAAACTTCATATTGCCTACTCTTGGTTTGGTAATGTGAAGTGAGTCTGAAATTATTATGATTGGCATTTTGGTTTTTAAGTGCCCCTGGTGAATTACTAAACCGGTATTCAAACCCAAAATTAAAATCACTTTTTCTATTTTGGGTATGCTTTAAATCTATGAGTTGTTCTGCCTTTGATCCTAGCAAATAGCCCAGTTCTGTGTATGGGCGTGTAGTTTGGTAAAATTTTGTGTTCTCTAGGGTAAATTTATAAATATCATATTGATGAAAGCCCGGATCAAACCCTGCTCTTAAATTAGGCTGAAAAACTAATGATTGTGCAGCTGTGCCATAATTACCAAGTGTATGATATGTGTATGGCAAGGGGAATCTGGTTGTGAAATCGTTGATAGACGAATCAATTGTTCTATTACGGGTTGAATCAAAATATCGATAATAAATAGTGATTGAATCTGCGAACCTATCTCTTTTTTGGAGCGAATCTTTTTTGGCATTTGTATTCATGCTAGTGCCATTTGAAAAACCTCCTGGCCTTGATTGCAAAGGAATACTTTGCGAGAACCCGCTCTTTGCTAAAAGCAAGAAAAAAACGAAATATGTAAACAGCTTTTTTATCCTACAGCTTTTTAACCAGTTCTTTAAATAATAGGGTAAGTTTCGGCTCGGCATCCTTGGCCGCTTGCAATACTTCTTCGTGTGTAATTACATTTTCTTCTTCTCTAATTCCTAAATCGGTGATTACACTAATAGCAAACACTTTCATACCACAATGCACAGCAGCTATTGATTCTTGCACCGTACTCATACCAACCGCATCCCCACCTACAGCATGAATGAGCTTATATTCTGCTCTTGTTTCAAATGTTGGTCCGGTTACCCCCAAATATACCCCTTGGTGCAATTTAATCTGATGCATGGCAGCAATAGCTTCAACCTCGCTAATAAGAGATTTACTATATGGCTCACTCATATCTGGGAAGCGAGTACCTAATTTATCTTCATTCTTGCCAAGCAATGGATTGATTGTGAATAAACTAATATGATCTTTAATAATCATCAAATCACCTACTTTAAAAGCCGGATTAACTCCGCCTGCCGCATTAGATAATAACAAGGTTTTCACACCCAACATATGCATTGCCCTAACAGGGTAAGCCACTTGTTGTGCTGTATACCCTTCATAAAAATGAAAGCGGCCCGACATTACCCATACGCTCACTCCATTTAATTCGCCATAAATAAGTTTACCCCCATGCCCTTCTACAGTACTTACCGGAAAATGCGGAATTTCGCTATAAGGGATAGCCAGTTCCGTTTTAATTTCTGTTGATAGATTTCCTAACCCACTTCCTAAAATAATACCTATAGCTGCTTCTGCGTTTATTCTACTACGAATGAAAGCAGTTGTTTCTACTAATTGTTGATAGATGATAGACATAGAAATAATTAAAAATCAAAGATAACTCTTTTAAAAAATTAAAGCCATCCGCTATTGGCGAATGGCTTTAAACAAAGTATGAGGTTAAGCTTAACTGATTCGTTTTACATTAACTGCATTCAATCCTTTGCGGCCTTCCTGTACATCAAAAACCACGCGATCATTCGCCTCAATTTGATCAATCAAACCATTTGCGTGTACGAAAGTTTCCTTGCCCGACTCATCGTGCTTAATAAAGCCGTAGCCTTTTTCTTCGTTGAAGAACTTTACAGTTCCCTGAACTTGTGTTTCCATTCAAATAAAAATTTAATAAGTTGCAAAGGTACTGATAATCGGCTAAGCAGCCTAATTAATCGGGAGAGAGAAATCAAAAAAACAGCTATTCCGCTATCTTGCAACTGTTAAAATAACTGTTAATTTATGTTAGACTTCAGCTTTTTAGATATTTCAGGATCCTTTGGCTTAGTTGCATATGGCTGTTTAACATTAAATTTTATGATTGGTATGTTTATGAGTACTGGCATAAAGAAAACGAATTATTGGAAAAAACTGCCCCCCATTGTAAATAAATACCCGCTACTTAGCATTCATAATTTTACCGCTTATACTGCGCTTTCTGCTATACTACTTCATATTATTTTTTTATTGCTCGACAAAAATGCAGGTTTCCTTTTTTCGCATATTATCGCCCCCCTTAGTTTCACCCACCAACCTATCATTGTATTGTTAGGCTGTATAGGCAGTATGGGGTTCTTTTTCATTCTTCTTACCTCACAAAAATTCATTAAAAATAATGTACAATTTAGGGTATGGAAGAATATTCATTTATTGGCTTATATTTTTGCCATTACTTTTTTAGCGCACGGTTTATTCATGGATCCTTTACTAAAAGATCGG
>JBDKJW010000138.1:0-6407 GCA_039796395.1 Bacteroidota bacterium | reverse complement strand
GTTTCTTGCATGCTCACCTGAAATTCGCGAATAAACAGTCTACCGCTCCCTGTGCACCTAGAAGTCTGAAGTTCTTGCTGCAAGTGTATTTTGGTTTTTTCACGCAATTCACGTTCATGCGCAGTGACCAAAAAATATAATTTGACCCCAATGGCTCGAATTGTAAGTGTAGCGGCGGCTGGCGTTGATCCTGCTATTATGGGTGTTGGCCCAATTCCTGCTATGCAAAAGGCTTTGAAACGTGCAGGCATTACTACTAATGATTTGGATTTGATTGAATTAAATGAAGCGTTTGCTTCGCAAAGTATTGCTTGTATACGCGATTTAGCATTGGATCCTACGAAAGTGAATGTAAATGGTGGTGCAATAGCATTGGGACATCCACTGGGTTGTAGTGGGGCAAGAATGTCTACTAGCTTGGTGCATGAAATGAAAAGAACAAATGCTAAGTACGGTTTGGCTACCATGTGTGTGGGGGTGGGCCAGGGAGCGGCGGTGATTTATGAAAGTGTATAGTGGTTAGTGAGTAGTGTATAGTTTTATTTCGAGCCGCCGAAGGCGGCGAGAAATCTTTTTATAATTATTACTTCTATTCATAAAATCTGTATTTTTCAAAAAAAATGATATGAAAAGAATATTGTTGCTCAGTTTCTTACTGTTAGGTATTGCATGTACAGTAGCTGCACAAACAGATACTACTTTAAAACAGTATACCGGCAAGTTTAAATTCCCTGATGGGAGTGTTGTGACTGAAGTATCAGTAACTTTTGATAATGGAGCACTCACCATGACGTCGGCCGTTGGTAGTTCATCGCTAGAAAAGCAAGGGGAAGATGTTTTTGTGATTACACAATTTCAAGGTACTGCAACTTTTAAGCGTAATGATGCCAAGAAAATAATTGGTATTAGTATTAATGCGGGCGGGTATGCATTAGAGGGAACGAAGGAAGAAGGGAGTATACCTACACCGCTGATTTTTCGAAAGCGTTAATACTAAGCTTTATTTGATACAATAAATTCTACTAACCCTTGCTGAGCAAGGGTTTTTTGTTCCCCTGTGGTTAAATGCTTAATATTACAAGTACCCTCAGCCAATTCTTTACTACCGATAATAGCAACATGCGCGATTTGCTTTTTCTCTGCGTATTTAAATTGTTTATCTAGTTTAACAGTATCAGGATACAACTCCGCGCTAATACCATTAGCCCTTAATTGTTGCACGCATTGGTAAGCTTGCTTGGATTCAGCGTCTCCTAAATTGAAAAATAAATAGTCGGATGCTGCTACTAAACTTGCCGGGAATAAATTCAATTCTTCCAGCACATCATACATTCTATCTACACCAAAACTAATACCTACCCCCGGAATATTAGGCACGCCAAATAAACTAGTAAGATCATTATAGCGCCCACCACCACCAATACTACCCATTTGCGCACCAATGGCTTTTATTTCGAAAATAATTCCCGTATAATAATTTAATCCACGAGCTAGGGTTTGATCTACAATTACATGCGTACCGATAGTTGAATGAACAGCATTATTTTGAAGTACATGGTTTAATTCATCTATTCCTTCTTTACCAATCGTGTCATTGGCAAGTAGTGTTTCAAGCTGCTGTATTTTTTCCTCATTATTACCGGCTATCTGTAAATAGTTTTCTATGATTATGATTTGATCATTTGATAAACCCCTGTTTGCTAATTCTTCTTTTACTTTTGCTAGTCCAATTTTATCGAGCTTATCAATAGCCGTAGTGATATGTACTAATTGATCGGCACCGCCACATATATTGGCCAGTGCGGTTAATATTTTTCTATTGTTGATGCGTATTTCAACAGGTAATTGTAATTGCTCAAATACCATCGCGTATACACCGATAAGCTCAACTTCATTCCATAAACTATTGCTACCCACTACATCGGCATCGCATTGATAAAACTCGCGATAGCGGCCCTTTTGTGGCCTATCGGCACGCCATACAGGTTGCATTTGATAGCGTTTAAATGGCATCGCCAATTGCTGGTGATTCATGGCCACATATCTTGCAAAAGGAATGGTTAAATCATATTTTAATGCCCGCTCACTAATGTCTTTATTATTTTTTCCGGCTAGTACTTTTTCAAAAGCGGTAGTTGCAACTTCTTTCTTCGCCGGATTATCTAGTCCGTTATTCAGAATTTTAAAAATTAGTTTATCACCTTCTTCTCCATACTTCCCCATCAAAGTATCTAAATTTTCCATGGCAGGTGTTTCCAATGGCTGAAAGCCATGTAATTCAAAAACAGAACGAATAGTTTGAAAAATATAATTACGCTTCTGCACAACGGCTGCAGAAAAATCGCGGGTTCCTTGCGGTAAACTAGGTTTTGTCATTATAGATGCGGGTTACGAGTTTCGAGATGCGAGTTTTTTATTTACTGTTGGTTCCGACTTCCGGACTTCTGACTCTTTATTAACGCTTCACAAGCTTTTCTTATCAACGCAAATACTTCATGGTATCCTTCTTCTTTTCCATACCAAGGGTCGGGCACTTCTCTTCCCTCACCAGGGTATAAAGCATCAAGAAGTAAAGATACTTTTGATGCGGCTTTTTGGTTGGGTGCAAGGGATAAAACATCCGCTAAATTTTGTTGATCCATTACTAATATCCGGTCGAATTTTTCGAAATCAGCTACGGAAAATTGCTTGCATCGTTGTTTGCTAATATCAATCCCATTTAACTGGGCCACTTTTTGAGATAAACGATGCGGTGGTTCTCCAATATGATAATCAGCAGTTCCAGCGCTATCTACTTCCCAATTCAATGTATTTTTTTTCGCTAACGTTTGCAAAATTCCTTCGGCAAGTGGACTTCTACAAATATTACCCAAACATACCATCAGCCATTTCATACCGCGAAGATACTAATATGAGGGAAGTGCCGTACTAACAACAATTAGTTTAGCAAAACTGATAGTATGGAATTTGAAATTTGATGCATCTCAGTAGAAATATTTACTAAATTGCCCTCCCCAATTATATGGACAATAAATTTAGAGATCGTAGCAGAAAGAGTTATACCAATTTTAGGAAGGTATATGATATTACCATGGCTATTTTAATTATTGGAGTTGGTGTACTTATACTATTTATTGATAAGCTTGGGTTGAATTTGGTTTTTACCGCAGAACCAATCTATAAATACGGATTTGCAAGTATTTGTTTGCTATATGGTGGGTTTAGGTTGTATAGAGCTATAAAACAAGATTATTGATGAGAAACGAATGGAGGAAAAGCTTATTTGTGTTGGTTTTGGGGGGATTTATTTTTGTTTCCTGCGCAGATAAAAAAGACAATATTGACACCCGGGATACCCCAGAAACAGGAGAAATAAATATATCTGTGGATGAGAGCTTTAAACCGGTAATGGAAGAACAGATAAGGGTGCACAAGGCCTCTTTTCCAAAGGCAACAATAAAAGTGAGCTATAAACCAGAAGCAGATTGCTTTCGCGATCTGCAAAAAGATAGCACCAGAATGATTATTGTGGCCAAAGGATTAACGGAAAAAGAAGCAGAATATTACAATTCCGCCTTATCTTACAAGCCCCAATATGGTATCTTGGCTTATGATGCTGTTGCGGTAATCGTAAATAATGATGCGAAAGACAGCGTTTTTACGATGGAGGCATTAAGGGATATATTGGGGGGTAAAAAGCGAACTATTGCAGTAATGGATGGTAAATCGGCAACTAGTACAGTTCGCTTTTTGCAGGATAGTGTACTAAAAGGCGCTGGGTTTGGCAGCAATGTTGCAGCGGTGAATAATAGTAGCGAGGTCATTGATTTAGTATCAAAACGTGCAGATGTAATTGGCTTCGTAGGATTGAGTTGGATAGGCGATTCTTACGATCCGGTGCAGCGAGCTTACTTAAAAAAAATTAGGTTGGCGCGTGTAGAATGCACTGCTTGCTTGGAAAAAGGTTTTTTTGCAAAACCTTCACAAGCAACGATTACGTACGGCGAATACCCTTTGGCACGACCATTGTATTATATATTAAAAGAAAATGCTGCTGGCCTAGGAACTGGGTTCATGAATTTCATGAGTTTAGAACGCGGACAACTCATTTTCAGAAGAGCGTTTTTAGCACCGGCTAAAATGGCTTTTCATAAACGAAACAGTAGTATAAAAGAGGAATAACAAAACAACTATAAATACAGACACATGAAGAAGACTGTTGCTTTGATGTTTGCGGCTTTAGTATCGGGAATGATGGCATCGGCTCAAATAGCCGAGGGCATAAAGCTGTTGAATTATGAAAAAAATAAAAGCGCACGTGCGCACTTTCAAAAGAGTTACGACGCCAATCCAAAAGATCCACAGAGTATTTATTGGCTGGGTCAGGCTATACTTTCTAGCGATGGAGTAGTCGTGTCAAAAGAAAGTATTGCAGCAGCGAAAGCCTTATACCAAAAGGGTTTGCAAGATATAGGTAGTGACCCACTTTTGATAGTAGGCATGGGGCATGTTGAAATTTTAGAAGGTGGCGACTTAAATAGCGCCAAACAAAAATTTGAGCAGGCTATTACCGCAACTACAGAAACAAAAGGAAAAAATAAGGGTAAAGCTAGTCCGATTATTCTGAATGCCATAGGCAGAGCCAACGCAGATGGCGATAGCAAAAAAGGTGATCCTATGTACGCTATTGATAAGTTAAAGCAAGCTGGTGCTGTAGACTTAACCAATTCGGATATTTATATAAATATGGGTATTAACTACCTTAAAATGGGTGGCGAAAATGGAGGTGAGGCCGTAAAAGCATATGAAGAAGCAATAGCACGCGACCCTAAAAACGCGTTGGCATTTTACCGTATCGGTAAAATTTATTTAAGTCAGAATAACAAAGAAATATTTGATCAATATTTTGATAAAACCATTGCCGCAGATCAAACATTTCCACCGGTATATTATGAATTGTACAAATATTATTCAAACCGCGATGTGAACAAAGCAAAGGATTATCTAGATAAATATATTAGCTATGCAGATAAAGATCCTAAGAACGAATTGTATTTGGCTGATTATTTATTCCGTGCCGGTAGATACCAAGAGTCGCTAGATAAATTAAAAGAATTAGACAATACAGTTGGCATTAAAAATTTGCCAAGTTTAGGACTAGTATATGCGTATGATTATGATCGTTTAGGAGATTCGGTATTAGCCAAAAAATATGTTGATGACTACTTGGCAACGGCTCCTAATAATGAGTTAAAGTTGGCCGATTATGAGCTCGGATTAAAAGTCGATTCTAAATTCCCTGGTAGCGAATCATTGGTTTCATCTTATGTAGAAAAAGCATTATTATTAGATACTGTTAAAAAAAATCAAATTGATTTTATGGAATTGGCCGCAGGCATTTTTGGAAAGGCAAAAATGTATCCTGAGCAATTAAAGTGGATGAAGCGCAAAATGGAGTTAAAAGGTACACTTTCAGAAGCAGATCATTATGCACTTACTGCCGCCGCCACTAACGCAAAAGAAAATGCTTTGGCACTTGAGTTCGCGCGTAATTATCTTACCGCTTACCCCGATAAGCCCCAGCCTGCTAATTTCTTCAGAAGAGCGGCTATAGCTTTAGACCCCGATAGTACAAAAGGTACAGCTATTGAGCACCTAGCTTATTTAAATACAATACTAGAAAAGGATATTGAAAAAAATAAAACACCCATTTTTAGAAATCAATATTACACATTAGTATTTTATATAAATAAATTTAATAATCTGAAAAAAAGCCCTGATTTTAAGGTAAAAAGCGACGGAACTAAAACCGAAGTTGTAGATCAATTCTTAACTACCTGTCAAAAAGCAGTTGATGTTACCGACAAAATGATCGCTCTTTTCCCCGATGCGGCTTCAGATGAGAATAAGTTTGCTACTGAACAAAAAAATAGCATTCAGAAAAACATAGACTATTATTCAAAACCGCCTTCAAAACAACCTTCAGGGGCCGCAAAAGGCAATAGTAGCCCCAATCCAAAAAAATAAATAAAGAAATCAACTCCTCTCTATGAGGAGTTTTTCTTTTGTATGCCTCACAGGCTTATTTTTGCGTACTTAAACAAAACTATGGATTGGTTATTTGTTGCCCTATTAGATGCCAGTGCCAGCAGTTCTGCTGCTAATTACTTCCCTATCGGTATTCAACTCATTTCAAGCAATACCAAACCTATGCCTTTGTTGATTGTGTGCGTGATACGACCGTTATCTGTGAAGATGTGCAGCAGGCCATACAATACCAGATGCGAGCGAGAGGTTATGAATTTAATGCCCAAAAGCCCAATGTTTTTGTAAATTTCTCTATTTACTACGACCGCCTACGCTACAAAGGCTACGAGCAGCCATCGTTAGTCAATTGGGTTTCGACC
>JBDKJW010000137.1:0-8365 GCA_039796395.1 Bacteroidota bacterium | reverse complement strand
GGGCGATAATTGCGCAGCTGCATATATCATTTCAGCTATATCATTGGCTTCCATAATGCGTTGCGGATCTATTTCAAAACCATCCCAACTATTACTCATGGTAGCTCCAGGCATTACTGCTGTTACTTTTATACTTTTAGGCTTGAGTTCTTCACGCAAGTTTTTGCTGAATCCTAAGAGCGCAAATTTGCTGATACTATAACTACCCCCATTTGCATAAGCATGCAAAGAAGCTATGGAGCAGATATTAAAAATATGTCCCTTACCTGCCGTAATCATTGCTGGCACTAGAGCACGCGTAAGATGATAGGCACTATATAAATTGGTATTGATCATATGTTCCAACAAACCTTCTTCTTCTTCATGAATGGCCCCCGGCATAAATTGTCCGGCATTATTCACCAACACATCAGGAGCACCTTGTTGTAAACACCAAGTAGCAAAAGCTTGCACTTCTTCTTTCACCCCCATATCCGCAGGCATACCCTTGATAGTTGCATCTGGATATTGTGTTTGTAATTCCGCCACTGCATCGTATAATGTTTTCTCGCCTCTGCTGCATAACATAATCGTATGCCCTTCACGCGCAAATTTTTTTGCAATCGCAAAACCAATACCTTTTGATGCACCGGTTATGATTATGTTCATTGAATTAATTTTAAATCTTCAATCTGGAATCTACAATCTGGTTCGCCCAAGCGAATTCAATCTGTAACGAAGATAAATTATTAGCAGCAATCAGATTGTAGATTGAAGATTCCAGATTGAACATTAACTTCACAAACTCGTATCTCACAACCCGTAACCCGTATCTAATGCCTTATAAACATCTCTTCTTCGACCTCGATCATACACTTTGGGATTTTGAAGCCAATTCAAAAGATACGGTTGAGCAATTATTTACTACTAATAATTTAGGCGAGCGGGGTATTCCCAATTTCGAAGTTTTTCATGAGCGCTATAGCTATCATAATGATCGATTATGGGATCGTTATTCAAAGGGATTTATTAAACAAGAAGAATTAAGGTGGAAGCGAATGTGGTTATCTCTACTCGATTTTAAAGTAGCTGATGAAAGCTTAGCAAGAGCCATGGGAGTTCAGTACCTCGATTTACTCCCTTCGCGCAAAAAATTATTTCCTTATACTATTGAAATATTGGAATACCTCAAAGCCAAGGGCTATATAATGCACCTTATTACCAATGGTTTTGAAAAAGTGCAATATGATAAAATAAATAACAGTAGCATCGCTCATTATTTCAATAAAGTAATTACTTCTGAAGCGAGTAATAGTTTAAAACCACATAAAGAAATTTTTGATTATGCTTTACAAAGTGCTGGGGCGCAAATTGCAGAAAGTATAATGATCGGAGATAATATTGAAGCGGATATCAAAGGATCATTGGCCGCAGGCTGGGATTGCATTTTTGTAAATCATATTTCGGCTTCGCCAGATGTACAGCCTACTTATACCGTGTATCATTTACAAGAGCTGGAAAATATTTTATAAAAATTCACCAACCCAAAAAAATAGCCGACACCTGAAGGAGTCGGCTATTTTTTTAATGAATGATTTGAAAGAAAACTATGCCTTAGTAGTTGTTTTTGTTGCTTTCTTCTCTTCTTTCTTTACTTCTTTTTCCTTTTTGCAACAGTCTTTCTCACCTTTAGCACCTTTATCTCCTTTTTTGCAGCACTCTTTATCTCCTTTGCCACATTTCTTTCCATCGCCACTATGTGCGAAGCTTACGCCTGTTACTAATAAGGCTGCTGTTGCTAGTACTAATAATTTTTTCATATAGTTGTATTGTTTGATGAATCTAAAATACGTGTAAAATCCCAAAAACTTACGCTAAAAAATGTTAAAGCCTTGTTGCAGCTTAAAACTACCAGCTAGCTAGTACAGTTACCCCGCCTTTTACAACCTGGTTTAAGCTTACGTTTACCTTCGTACCCACAGGCAATAATATATCTACTCGGCTACCAAATTTAATAAACCCATACTCATCAGTTTGTTTTACTGCTTGTCCAACTGTTGTATAATTACAAATACGCTTAGCCAAGGCTCCCGCAATTTGCTTGTATAAAATTTCACCATAGCTATTTTTTACCGCTACACTCCATCTTTCGTTCTCGGTAGAAGATTTTGGATGCCAAGCCACTAAGTATTTTCCCTTATGGTATTGGTTATAGGTAACTACGCCATCCATTGGGTTGCGGTTTACGTGAACATTTGCCGGACTCATAAAAATACTTACCTGAATACGTTTGTCTTTAAAATATTCTTCATCAACTATTTCTTCGATCACTACTACTTTACCATCTGCCGGACAAACCAACTTCTTATCATCAATCGTTAATGTGCGGTTAGGTATACGAAAAAAAGAAATGATAAAAAGAAATAAACCCAGTGTAACAATAAAAATAGCGGTTGCTAGCCAAGGTAATGGTCCGCTTAAAAAACTCAGTGAAATCATATTGATCACGCCAAATAATAAAGCCGTGATTGCAATTGTTTTATATCCTTCTCTATGGATCGTCATCTCATTAATTTAGAGGGCAAAGGTAATACCAAATAGCATAAACTACTAGTAAAATAGGTATAAAACAAGCCATACGGCTGGTGCGGCAAATAACAAGGAATCAAAACGATCTAAGAAACCACCATGTCCGGGCATAATATTGCCGCTGTCTTTTACATCTGCCATGCGCTTGAGCTTGCTTTCAAATAAATCGCCCAAGGTGCCGAAAATAGCTCCGGTGGCGGCTATCAATAACAATGTTGTTAAGGAAAAACCCCAAATAGCATGTGCACCGAAACCAATAGCAAGTACAGTTAAAATAATTCCACCTACCGTGCCTTCTATTGTTTTTTTAGGAGAGATAGAAGAAAGTGGCGTTTTACCAATGAGCGAGCCCACTAAATAAGCCATGGTATCATTGATCCATATAGATGCAATAATGATCATCGGCGTAACCCAACGAGGACCAGCAAAATAAAAATTACTTTTTTCGTATAGATTGAATAAAGCAGTTGCGGGGAGAATAATATACACAAATATGAGTGCGATATATTTTAGCAATGGTAGTGGAAGCTTTTTATAGTTTGGATCGAAGCGTTGAACCAATGCCAATAATTCTGCGGTTGCACCCACTTGAATAATCAACAACAATGCACGCAAGCTAAAAGAATTATACATTATCCCAGCAAGCATTACAGCCACAAATACGATAGCAGTAAGCGCGCGGGTTTTGAGGGTTTGAAAGTTTAATGCCATGTATTCAAAGATAATCTTCAATCTGGAATCTTCAATCTGATTTTTATTTGTGATCTCACAGATTGTAGATTGAAAGATTCCTAATTTAGCAATGTTTTCTTCACCAATCCTTCAGCCGTTTCTTTTAAATGCACTGGCACATAAATTTCTATATCACCAAAATTCAAGTAACTGCTGTCTTGCTTATTTAAGGACTGTACAGGAATAAGATTTTCTTCCAACATACCTTGTACAATACTAGCTTCAGCTCGGTTGCGGGTTACAAATATTTTATGCCACATGATTGTCATTGGTCAGTAGTCAATGGTCATTAGCAAATAGTCATTAGCACTTCTATTGACAACTGACTATTGTCTATTGACTGTTTTTGTAAAAATACGATTCGATTCTTGTTGAAAGAAATAAAACGCCGGGATGATAATCAATGCTATAAAGCCCGTCCATAAAGGCGTTACCTCATTCATGGCTTTTTCTACCGACTCTCCTTTTTGCGTAAGCCAAAATATTTGTGTTACGGCAATAGCATTATTTAAAAAATGCATGAGTATACTCAGCCATATATTTTTACTCTGGTAAAAAACAATTCCTAATACAATGCCCAAACCTATACGTGGCAAAAATCCGAAATACGATCCGTGGATAGCACTAAAAATTACAGCACCGATAATTATACCGAGGTGTGCATTTTTAAACCACCCTATTAAAACTGGTTGCAAAGAAGCCCTAAAGAAAATTTCTTCTACCAAGGCGGGTAATAATGCAATCACCACTAAGCTGATAATATAATCGCCCCCATTTTTCATGGTGGCAATATTGAGCACGCTCTGCTTATAACTATTCTCCCACTCAGTGGCTGTTTTACGAAAAGAAGCAGATACGGGAATCAACTCATTTATATTGGCTAAGGCGCCACTTAAAAATAAAGCACCAACAGTTATAATTATCAATAAGCCGATCTGCCTACCTGATATCAACTTATTAAACCCTAATTGCTCAAAAGGGTTAACATTAAATTTTTTAGCTACTACATAAGCGGGAATAAAAAAAGAAAAGAATGCAACTACTGTATTCAATATCCGATTCAAATTCACATACTCGGGTTTTTTAAGTGCTTCTTGTAGGCTCAATCCGGGTGTTTTTATAAAAAATTCACCAATACCTAGTGCCAAAGCGCCGCTGGCAATCATACATAACCCCATCAATCCTATTAAAAGCGCAAAAGCGGTGGCATACTGTTTATCGGGCAACTGATTCATCAATAAAAAATAAGGTTGTAAATTTGCGGTTTGTGCTGCAAGATGGTTAAAATTGATCAAATAACATTACCGGATTTCCCTTTGCTCCTCGCCCCCATGGAAGATGTGAGTGATCCGCCTTTTCGCGCCGTTTGTAAAGACAATGGCGCCGACCTCATGTATACAGAGTTTATTAGCAGTGAGGGGCTGATAAGGGATGCTATTAAAAGCCGGCAAAAACTCGACATATTCGAGTACGAGCGCCCGGTTGGTATTCAAATTTTTGGCGGCGATGAGGAAGCCATGAGTCTGAGTGCAAAAATTGTAGAAACCGTTAACCCCGATTTACTGGATATTAATTTTGGTTGTCCGGTTAAAAAAGTAGTAACCAAAGGTGCGGGTGCAGGGGTTTTGAAAGATATAGACCTGATGGTTCGATTAACAGAGGCTGTTGTAAAAAGCACCAAGCTTCCTGTTACCGTAAAAACAAGATTGGGTTGGGATGATGGATCTAAAAATATTGAAGAAGTAGCCGAGCGTTTACAAGATGTGGGTATTAAGGCATTAGCCATTCATGGCCGCACGCGCGCGCAAATGTATAAGGGAGAAGCTGATTGGACACTGATCGCCAAAGTAAAAAATAACCCGCGCATACAGATACCTATTTTCGGAAACGGTGATATTGATAGTGCACAAAAAGCATTGGAATATAAAAATAGATATGGGGTAGATGGGGTAATGATTGGTAGAGCTGCAATTGGCTATCCATGGATCTTTCGCGAGATCAAACATTATATCGCCACGGGCGAAACATTGGCAGCACCAACACTTACAGAGCGCATAGAAGTGTGTAAAAAGCATTTACGCAAATCGGTTGAGTGGAAGGGACCCAAAGTGGGCATTTTTGAAATGCGCAGGCATTATACCAATTATTTAAAAGGCTTGCCGGGTATCAAAGATTTTCGTGCAAAGCTAGTAACACTCATGGAGCCTGCAGAAATAGAAGCTGTTCTCGATGAAATGGCGCAACACTATGATGGGTATGCGTTTGAACGTACTCCCATTGAGTTGATTAATTATCATGAGAAGTGTCCGGTTTAAACTAATCTACAATTTTCAATCTTCAATCTGAAACGATTATATTTATCAAAACAGATTGAAGATTGTATTCGCCTAGGCGAACCAGATTATTTAATTAATGCTACAATCGAAGGATCTAATGGTGAAACTTCCATGGTAAAGAAGCCTTGCAGTTTTCCTTCTTCATCAACCAAATACTTACAGAAGTTCCAGATAGGCACATATTTACTCCATCCATTTTCAGCCGGGTTGCTTAACCAATGAAATACAGGGTTCTGTGCTGGAGAGGCAATAACAGAACTCTTCTTGAGTAAAGTAAACGTTACACCATAATTTACTTTACAAAATTCTGCGATTGCTGCATCATCACGCTTTTCTTGTTCTTTAAAGTCGTTTGCCGGAAAACCCAACACTACCAACTTATCTTTATACTGTTTATGTAATTGTTCTAATTGCTCGTACTGTCCGGTGTAACCGCAATCACTAGCCGTATTCACAATTAATACTTTCTTACCTTTTAAGGTAGCGAAATCAAGCGTATCTCCATTATTTTGAATAGCTTTTAAACTATAGAATGATACCGGAGGGGTAACGTTATTCACATTCATTTTTACATTTTTTTCATTACCAGATAATTTACCCTTTAGCTAGTAATATTATTAGAAATCGTTTCATTCGTTTTATTTGCAATCTGAAAATCAGATTGAAGATTGAAGATTTTCCCGTCTACGCCCCGCGCAAGGCGGGGACGCTACTAGCCTATCATCCACTTCAACAATTTCAACTTACCTGTAAACGGTGGATATTTCACAGCCGGATCGAACCAGGTAGGTGTTTTCATCACCGATTTTTTGTGACTAAAACAATCGAAACTGGCTTTACCATGATAAGCACCTGTACCGCTGAAACCCCTTCCACCAAAGGGCAGATGTGGATTCATCAAATGCACGCTAGCGTTGTTTACACATACACCACCCGCAGGAATAGCATCTACCCAATAAGCCTCTTTCTTTGCTGATGAAGTAAATACATAGAACGCCAATGGATTAGGATTACGCGCAATAATAGCCCTTGCCTCTTCTACCGTATTGAAGGTTAAGATCGGTAATAAGGGACCGAAAATTTCTTCCTGCATAATCGGTGTATCAACTGTAACATCATCTATTATCGTTGGTTCAATAAATAAGTTCTTAGCATCATGCTTGCCACCGTAAATAATGGTACCGCTATTTAAGTAGCTTATAATTCTGTTGAATTGCTTTTCGTTGATAATTCGTCCATAGCCTTCCGTACTTGCCGCATCTGCACCATAAAATTCTGGTATTGTTTTTTTCAATTGCTCAATCAACTCTGCTTTCTTACTGCTATGCACGAGTACATAATCGGGTGCAACGCACATTTGTCCGGCATTGGAATATTTCGGCATCGCAATTCTCTTGGCTGCTACTTTTATGTTCGCGTCTTCTTCCACTACTGCCGGACTTTTACCGCCTAATTCCAATGTTACTGGCACTAATTTTTCAGCAGCCATTTTATAAATGATTTTACCAACAGCTGTGCTTCCTGTATAAAAAACATGATCAAAACTAAAGTTGTTCATCATTTCCGGAATCACCGTTGCTCCATCACCAGGCAGGTACAAAATATATTCGGGTGCAAAAGTTTCTTTAATCATTTTCTGCATCACAACTGCTGTGGCAGGCGCAAATTCACTTGGTTTCAGCACTACGCAGTTACCCGCAGCAATAGCACCCAGTAGTGGTGTAAACAGTAATTGAAAGGGATAATTCCACGGACCAATTACCAATGCAACACCCAATGGTTCACGTATAATTTTACTACTCGATGGAAGATTTAATAGATTAGTAGTTACTGGTTCCGCCTCCATCCAATATTTTAAATTGGAAAGTGTTTCTTTTAATTCTGTAATAAAGAATCCATTTTCAGTAGCCCAACTTTCTTCTTTGCTTTTATGTAAATCGGCATAGAGCGCATCAAAAATTGCTTGCTCATGCGCTTCAACGGTTTTTTGTAGTTTTTTTATTTGTTCTTTTCTAAAAGCATAGGGTTTGGTAACGCCCGATTCAAAATAGCGGCGCATGGCTTCTAGCTTTTCTACAATAGCGGGCATAGCAATAAATTTAAGTAACTAAGATATCTCTTTTTCTTCATTGCTATTTTCAGACTTAATTTGAATCTTCCAAACTAACATAATGTATAAGCATATTACTAACTGGACGATAGGCCAAAAAGTACTATTTCGTTTTTGTACTATTTATTTTATTCTTGCTATTGCACCCTGGACTTTGGTAAACAGTATCCCCTATCTTTCTTTACCAGCAAAATATTGGGATAAGCTCAATAGCTGGATAGTAGAATTAGCGAATAAGCATTTTTTCCATGTACGCGATGTGTTAGTTCCCATAAATGGCAGTGGCGATACTTCTTTTGGGTGGGCACAGTTATGGCTGTATTTATCATTAGCTACTATAGGAACCATTATTTGGAGTATCCTCGATCGCAAGCGACCATCTTATAACAGTTTTAACTATTGGATCTGCACCATGCTTCGCTATTTCATAGCGGCGATGTGTTTTTCGTATGGGATTATTAAATTGTTTGGCCAACAAATGTATTTCCCTTCTATTAGTCAGTTAGCTACGCCCCTTGGTGATTATTTACCTATGCGCTTCTCTTGGTTATTTATTGGTTATTCAACACCTTATCAATTTTTCTCTGGTGCTATTGAAACACTAGTAGGATTACTATTA
>JBDKJW010000136.1:0-6446 GCA_039796395.1 Bacteroidota bacterium | reverse complement strand
CCCAGAAAGGATAAAATATAGTTGCGTCATCAGTGAATGATGCCCGAAAAGATTCCCAGTTAAAACTATTAAAGGCAGTTACAAAATTATTTACTGATTTCATAATAGCTACTGAATCCTTATGTTGTGCCTTTAAACAAAAGTTAATTAGTATAAAATGAGTTATTAGTAAAACTCGAAATTTATTCATATTAATTTAGTTTAATGATCAATCAAACCGTTTCGCACTTAAAAAATTGATAGGATGTTTAGTAGACTCGTTCATAGCTAGGTCTGCTAAAATTTTGTGGAAGACTAAACTGTGGATACTGTTTATCACATTCTTCTTTAGTGAGATAATTGAGCGGAATATTATATTTTTTGGAAGAATCGATCACAGTATTTAAAAAAGGATCTTCTTGTGATCCAAAATAAGCCAGCCCTGTTTTATAATAAACCTGCGAACCTGTTTCGGACTCTAATATATGCCAGTTCGCATAGGCCCCTTCTAATAGAGGCACATAATCAGGCCCTTCACCATAAGCCTTGCGAATAATTATACTCTGACCCGCATGAGACCCAAGTTCATGTGGAATATCAAATTGTTCCAATCCTAACACTTTATACCCTCGTTTAGCTAAATGATAGCATGTTGAGGATCCCATACTGCCAACTCCTAAAACGATTACATCATAGCTTAGCTGATCAAATGACTTTTCGGTTTGGTTTTGTATCGCAGCAAATAGCTGAGCATACGATAATGATGCTGCTGCAGCACCAGATGTTTTGAGAAGAAAATCTCTTCTTTTCATTCTTGATTTTTTGATATTTGTCTTCTATTAAACAATCCCTTTAATCCATTATTTGAGCTAACATAGTCTATATTTTTTAGTAATGAGATAATAAGATACAAAAAGACTTTCTTATTATCTTGAGCTAACAATTTTATTAAATGATGAATTTCCTTAAAAATTTCGGACTGCTATTAAGCTTTCTAATACTACTAAATACTGTATATGCACAAAATAGTGAGCAAATGGTAAGAATGGCCAAAATTGTAGTTGACTCAACTGAACTACCAAACTATAAATCTAACCCACCAACAGTTTATAAAACTTCTATACTTTCTCAATAGTAGTGAATTCTTCTAGCTTAGTATGGCTTCCATCTTCTAAACACCTCTATTGACTTTAACGAACGATTAAAAGAATTTAGTTTATTTTAGTATACGCCAAAAGAAGCGGCATTGTAAATTGTAAATATGAAAGTAAGGCTTGCAATAATATTTCTACTTATAAGCGTAGGATCGTATGGACAGTATTATAAAATTATTCGTACTGGCAGGCCCGGACAAGCCATTGGCGCATTTACTGTTGGTAAACATGTATTACAACTTCAACAGGGTTTAGATTACTACTCAGTAGCCGATACCAAATTCCCTCCCAAGGGTTTTGTGTCGAATAATGTTATTCGATACGGAATTTTGGAAACTGTTGAACTAAGCGCATTGATCGAATATCAATCTGAGAAAACAAAGTTTGATACCAATTCGATTTCACAATCGGGGTTGAGTAATCTACATTTGGGTTTTCGTATTCACATCACCGACCAAAAGGGTTGGATCCCTACTACCGGGTTTCAAATGCGATTGAAAATGCCGGAGATTTCCAAAGACTTTGGGGCGCGCCAGTTGGCAACTGTCATGGTTTTTGTAGCAAACTGGAGCCTGCCAAAAAATATGAGTATCATGTCGAACTGGATATTATCCTACAATGGTAACGATTCCTACCCTACAGGCAAATATGTACTTAATTTTGGGTTTCCAATTTATAACCAACTAAGTGGTTTTATAGAAAATTACGGTCAGATTAATCGAGGGGTATTTCAAAGTAGATTTGATGGTGGCTTTGCCTATTTAATAAACAATAATGTTCAATTAGATCTATCAACCGGATATGGCCACAATCAAGGCATACAGGATTATTTTGTAAGCACAGGAATTAGTTGGCGAATCGTTGGTTTTAGAAAAAATAATAAAGAATATCACCATGAAAATTAATTTTAAATACTTCGTAAATATAGTTATCGGTGTATGTATTGCCGTTGCAATAAACGGACAGACCGATTCAGTAAAATCATCTGATTCTACAAACATTATTTTATTAAAAGAGTATCATGCGAAATTACAGCTACTAGAAGCCCAACAAATAGCCGATTCAATAAAAAAAGCAGCATTAGCATTACAGCTATCTCAATTAAAAACTACAGATAACCTCAAGAAAGAAGAGCTTGAGAAGCAGTTGCAGGAGATAGATAATAAAGAAAAAAGACTGCTTGATGAGAAAAAAGCAAAAATTGATTTACTGCGCAAGTCGGCAAAATCATACCCCGTGCTTGGCTTCTTTAATGATACCCTATTTAATATTTATAGTAAACTAGGAAGCTTTTCCGCTGCCGATAGAGCAACTGTTATTACCGAAAGGATAAATACGCTTAAAGATATTTACTCTTTTTCTAACAAAACCTTACAGGTAGTCGAAGCTGAATCCATTTTTGATATTATCAATGGAGAAAGCATTATTATGAGTGTATCCGAAAATGATGCTATATGGAATAATACCACAAAAAAAGAATTAGCCGAACAGTATCGTCAAATCATTACAGCATCTATTTTAAAATATAAAAAAGAAACAAGCTTTACTACTTTGTTGAAGGAAGCTGGTCTTGCCCTTTTGGTGCTTACCCTATTATTTATGTTCATATATTTCGTTGGTAGGTTTTTTAATTGGACCAACAAAAAGATTAAAGAGCAAGAGGGGAAAAAAATCCAAGGAATAAAACTTAAAAATTATACACTACTCGATGAGTCGCGACAGATCCGTTTTCTCACCACCATTAATACACTTGTAAAATGGTTTATTATTCTTTTGCTTGTTTACTTTACATTACCCATCATCTTTGGTTTTTTTCCATGGACACAGCATTTTGCCCAAACTTTGTTTAGTTATGTATTTATTCCGGTGAAAAAAATAGGCCTTGGAATCTGGAATTATCTGCCCAATCTATTTACCATTATTGTTATCTTTTTCGTCTTCAGATACATAATAAAGGGTATTCACTTTCTAAAAACAGAAATTGAAAATGGCAAGCTCAGGCTGTTAGGATTTTACCCAGATTGGGCAAATCCGAGTTTTCAAATTTTAAGAGTAGTGTTGTATGCTTTTATGTTTGTACTTATATTTCCTTATTTGCCAGGAAGTAATTCCCCTGTTTTCCAGGGCGTGTCTGTTTTTCTTGGGTTTTTATTCACATTCGGCTCTGCGGGTTCATTATCAAATATTATTGCTGGCATTGTACTCACCTATATGCGCTTGTTTAAAATTGGCGATCGCGTAAAAATTGGGGAAGTGGTGGGTGATGTAATTGAAAAATCAATGTTGGTTACAAGAGTAAAAACTATAAAAAACGAAATTGTTTCTATACCAAATTCTACTGTAATGGGCAGCCATACAATAAACTACAGTAATGAAGCAGAAGAAGGGAAGGGGTTAATCATGCATACCACTGTTACTATTGGCTATGATGTGCCATGGAAGGATATTCACAACGCACTGTTAACCGCCGCCGACCGAACAAACTTGTTGTTAAAAGAGCCCAAGCCATTTGTATTGCAAACCAGTTTAGAAGATTTTTATGTGTCGTACCAAATAAATGCCTATACAAAAAACCCAAATACACAAGCGGTTATTTATTCAGATTTGCATCAACATATACAAGATTGCTGCAATGAAGTAGGTATTGAAATTCTTTCTCCACATTATCGCGCTGCAAGAGATGGTAATGCAACAACCATTCCTGCTAATTACTTAAGTAAAGAATATCAAGCTCCTTATTTCAATATAAAAATTAAAAAGGAAGAAAAATAATGGAAGATCAAATAAAACAAATAATTTTTAACTCTTCGGTCGGTAAAATTGCAACCGTTTTTTTCGGCATTGCTATTATTTGGCTCATAATAAAAGCTATTCAGAAAAATATTTTTTCAAAAATAAAAGACAGTGATAATCGATATCGAACCAAGAAATTCGGATCCTATATTGGCTATTTTTTAACCATTGTTCTAATTACTGTTGTGTATAGCGACAAATTAGGTGGTTTAACCGTTGCACTTGGTGTGGCAGGCGCCGGCATTGCTTTTGCATTGCAAGAAGTGATTGCTTCATTTGCAGGATGGCTTGCCATTATATTTGGAGATTTTTACAGAACAGGAGATCGAGTTCAATTAGGGGGGATAAAGGGTGATGTTATGGATATTGGTGTTCTCAGAACAACCATTATGGAAACCGGCCAATGGGTAGATGGTGATTTATATAACGGAAGAATTGTTCTCATTGCAAATAGTTTTGTGTTTAAAGAGCCTGTTTTCAATTACAGTGGAGATTTTCCTTTTCTTTGGGATGAAATAAAAATCCCCGTTCAGTACGGCAGCAATTATGAAAAGGCCATACAACTCATTGAGCGGGCAGGCGTTATTGTTGTTGGTGATTTAGCAGACATGTCAAGAGAAAAATGGTTACAAATGCAGCGCAAGTATAAACTTGAAGATGCGCAAACAGAACCAATGGTAAGTTTAATCGCAAACGACAATTGGGTTGAATATACCTTACGTTATGTAGTAGATTATAAAAAAAGGCGAGCAACAAAAACTGCTTTGTTCACCACAATATTGAAAGAGATAGAAGCTACAAATGGGGAAATAAAATTTGCATCTGCTACTTTTCATTTGGTAGAGGCGCCTGAAATAAAAGTTAAAATGCAACCTTAAATGGCACGATCATTTATTCCGTTAAAAAACTACCCTGCCAACAACTTATAAAACTTCTCTATCTCTGCTTTCTCAACAGCAGTGAATTGTTCTCGCTTAGTATAACGTGCATATAAAAAAACAATCCGCTTATGCTGTGGATATTTAGCGAGTATGGCTTCCATCTTCTTGCCTAACTCCTCATCTTGTTGAAACATGGGCGTATTAATGATGGCAGGCGCTTTTTCCTTGGTATGCATTTTTAAAATCGTTGCTTCTAATGTAGCTAACCAATTGGGTGGCATTTCCGGCACTTTCTGTGCCTTCAAAAAAAGCCCTTCTAACTGTTTCTTACTTAAACTTCCGCGCTCCTCATATTGGTGCATTAGGCTCATTACAAATAGCGCGTCTTTATTATGTGCATAACAAGCACTCAATACTTTATCAATAATATCTAATTTCTTTCCTGCCATCCCATTGCAACTTATAGCAAATTTCGCGACTTTTGAAATATGGAACTGATTCGTACAAATGCACTAGATGCCAATTTTATAGCTATGGTGGCGGAACTAGATAAGGAATTAGCCATCATTGATGGTGATGATCATTCTTTTTTTGCTACCTATAATAAAACTATCGATATACACCATACTATTGTTGCATATATCGATAGCAAACCGGTAGGATGCGGCGCCATCAAGCATTATAACGATACTACCATGGAAGTAAAGCGCATGTTTGTGTTAACTGCTATGCGCGGAAAAAAAATAGCCAATGCTATTTTAGACGAGCTAGAAAAATGGACTGTTGAATTAGGCTACCAATCCTGTATTCTCGAAACAAGTACCCGCTTACCTAGCGCCGTAAAGCTATATGAAAGAACAGGCTATGATCGTATTGATAATTACGGACAATATATTGGCGTTCCTACAAGCATTTGCATGTTCAAAACCATCCTTAACCCAAGTATACCCGCATAAAAGTCTACATTTTTGGGGGGATCGGATGCCATGGCTGTTACATGGTGCAGCCCAGTAATTGTGTTAGTCATGTATACTAATATCTCTCAAAAACAGTTTTTCAAAAAAAAGGTTCGAAACATGCAACATAGCACTTAATCTTGCGATTATATACTAAACGCGCACCACTGCTTGGATATAAATAAGGCTATACCAACCGAAGAATGGGTAGAAAGGGGTAAGCAAGGCGATAGCCGGGCATTTACTGAATTGTATCACCGCTATGCCAAAGAGCTATATAATAGTATTTTTCGGATAGTACAGCATACGGGTGAGACAGAGGATTTGTTACAAGAAAGTTTTGTTGTAGCATTCCAACAACTTCATCAATTTGAGCAGCGGAGTAGTTTTGGGGCTTGGATCAAAAGAATTGCGATCAACAAAGCCATTAGTTCTTTAAGAAAGAAAAAAATAAGGTTTGAAGAGTTAGCCCCCGACCCTTCTTTAAAAGAAGAAGAGGGAATTGATGAAGCCACATTCATATTAAAGGTAGAAGCGGTTAAAAAAGCGATTGCTAGTTTACCTGAAGGATATAGAACAGTTGTAAATCTCTATCTCTTTGATCAGCTTCCGCAGGAAGAAATTGGAGAACTATTGGGCATTTCACATAATACGGTAAGAACCCAATACCATCGAGCAAAAGC
>JBDKJW010000135.1:0-6596 GCA_039796395.1 Bacteroidota bacterium | reverse complement strand
GCCAGAGAACGTATCTCCATTATGTGTGCTACCAATGATGGCTTTAAAATTGCGGAGAAAGACTTGGAAATGCGTGGCCCCGGAGATATTGAAGGCACAAGACAGAGCGGCGAATTGAACTTCAAGTTAGCAAGTATTGTTACAGATAAAGCGCTGCTTGAAAAAGCTAAAGAAGTGGCAGAATGGGTTGTAACAAATGATGAAAAGTTGGAAAAAAAAGAGCATGAATGTGTAAGAGCATTTTTGCAATCGCAGAAAAATAAGATAGGATGGGGAAAAATATCGTAATTTAAAAAAGGATTATGCTGCTAAAAAGGCTAAGTATATTAGTTTGCTTGTTTTTTTTCTCCGAATTATTGATGGCTCAGGGCTATTTAGATTTTGTAGAAAACAAAGGTCAATGGGGTAAGGATATCAAATTTAACAGTAGCCTACCACAAGGAAATTTTTTATTAGAAAAAACAGGGTATCGTGTTATTCAACATCATCCCGATGATTTAGCGCGCATTTCTGCTTCTCTTCACCAATATCATGATCTTACCAGGGCTGGCAAATCTAACACTGGAGGTAAGCCAGTACCTGAAGGCGATATTGATAAGCTCAATATGTTTCGTTCGCATGCTTATAGTGTCAAATTTCTAAATGCAGATCCTAATGCACAAATAGTTTCCGAAAAACCGCTAACATCTTATAATAATTATTTTATTGGGAACGATCCTAGCAAATGGACGAGTAATTGCAAAATATTTCAAACAGTCACATATAAAAATATTTACCCCAATATTGATGTTAGGTATTATACCGCCAATCAAACTTTGAAGTATGATATTATAGTTAACCCTGGGGGTGATTTATCAAAAGTGATTTTATATTTTGATGGCGTAGATGGCGTAAGTAAAAAAGAGGAACGATTACAGATTAAAACATCGGTGGGTACGGTAGAAGAAACTGCGCCATATACATACCAATTAGGCTCGGAAGGCAGACAAGAAGTGAGTTGTAGTTATGATATAAAAGGAAATTTTGTACGCTTTAAGGTTAATGGAAATTATGATCGCAATGCCACTTTAGTAGTAGATCCATCTGTTGTATTCGTTACCTATTCAGGTAGCAGATCAGATAATTGGGGTTTTACCGCTACCTATGACGGTGCGGGTAATTTTTATGCAGGTGGGATAGTTTTTGGAAATGCTTTTCCCGTAACGAATGGTGCGTTTCAACAGTCTTTTGCAGGCGGGGCAAGTATTGGCGGTCTTTCCGGCTTCGACATAGGCATACTTAAATATGCGCCCGATGGTACATCACTTTTATATTCCACCTATTTGGGGGGCTCTAATAATGAGCAGCCACATAGTTTAGTTGTTGATGGGGGCGGTAATTTAATAGTAGCTGGCAGGTCTGCATCTGGTGCTACTTTCCCAACTGTGGCACCATTAAGGTTATTGGGGCAGGGTGGAGGGTTTGATATTATTTTAACAAAGTTTAATGCAAGTGGAACAGCTCTATTAGGCTCATTACGAATTGGTGGTACAGGGGATGATGGGGTAAATGTTGCAACGAATTATAGTTCTGGCGTAAGTGGTTCAACAACTACAAGAAGAAATTATGGAGATGATGCTCGAAGCGAAGTGATCGTTGATAATCAAGGAAATATTTTGATTGCCTCTTGTACCCAATCTACAGATTTCCCAACAACTGTAGGGGCTTTTCAAACAACTGCTGGATCTGCAACTGTAGCCAGATACCAAGATGCGGTTGTTGTAAAACTTAATAATAATTTGAGTAGTGTAATTTTCAGTTCCTTATTGGGAGGGAATGGAGACGATGCAGCTTTAGTGCTTGCGGTGAATCCAGCGAATCAACATATTTATGTGGCCGGTGCAACAGCTAGTACTAATATGCCAAGCAGTAGTAATGCTGCAGCACCATTTCAAAATAATAAAGGGGTGGTAGATGGTTTTATAGCTGTAATTAATCCCACGGGTACACAACTCATCAGCACTAGTTATATAGGCACCACTGGCAACGACATTATTTATGGAATTCAATTTGATAGAGCGGCAATACCTTATATTACTGGTACTACAACAGGTGTTTTTCCCGTAATTAATTCACCGTATAATAATGCAGATCCAAGTCAGAATAATGGAAAGCATTTTATTTCAAAACTACAACCAGATTTAAGCGACTATATTTTTTCGACAAATTTTGGCCCCTCTTCAGCCAACACCCCAAGTTTATCACTTACTGCTTTTTTAGTAGATCGTTGTGGCAATATGTATGTATCGGGTTGGGGCGGCTCTTCACTTAATAATTTCCAATTATCAACAATTCAAACTTTGCCCGTTACATCAGATGCATATCAGGTTAAAACAGATGGAACAGATTTTTATTTTTTTGTATTAAAGCGAAATGCAGAATCACTTTTATATGCTTCCTTTTTTGGACAAGTAAATGGTTACGCAGATCACGTAGATGGGGGCACTAGTAGGTTTGATGCAAATGGTACCATTTACCAATCTATATGTTCATGTAATTACGATGCTTCATTCGCAAACTCTTTGGTTGGTACACCTGGCTCTTGGTCGCCTACAAGAGGCGTAACGCAAGGATGTAACTTATTGAATATTAAATTAGCTTTTAACCTAGCTGGTGTTGCTGCAGGGCCACGGTCTGCAATTAAAGGTGTAGTGAGAGATACATCGGGCTGTGTTCCTTTAACTGTTGATTTTTCTGATACACTATTACTCGCAAAAAGTTATGTATGGAATTTCGGCGATGGCTCTCCAGATATTTCCACTACAAGCCCAACTATTTCTCATCAATACAATTTGATTGGTTTATATCGGGTGCGCTTAATTGCAATTGATTCTACAAGTTGTAATATAGCAGACACTTCATTCTTAACAATTCGAGTAAGAAACGATGAAGCGGCATTAAATTTTACGTCTACTAAATTACCCCCTTGTACATCTTTATCTTATCAATTCGATAATTTGAGTACAGCTGTTCGTCCATTTGCAAATACAAGTTTCCAATGGGATTTTGGAGATGGAACTCGCCAGATTGCGGGTATGGCTCCTGTTACACATACTTATGCTTCAGCAGGTACTTATGATGTTAAATTGGTATTGATTGACTCTAATTATTGTAATGAACCCGATAGTATTACACAACAATTGCGAATTGCACCAAATGTTTCTGCAAGGTTTCAAACACCAGCTCTTGGCTGTGTACCCTATACCGCCGTATTTACAAATACTTCATTAGCTGGTAGAACATTTAGATGGGATTTTGGAGATGGCAGTACATTTATTACAAACAGTAGTGGGAATGTAACACATCTTTACAGTAGTATTGGAATATATACAGTTAAACTTGTTGCTATTGATTCTGCTACATGTAATATTGCAGATAGCACCACATTCTCTCTAAGCGTAAGAGCTAACCCCACTGCTGGTTTTACATTTAGTCCCAATCCTACGTTACCGAATACACCTATTAATTTTACGAATCAAAGTTTTGGCGGTACGCGTTATCAGTGGCGTTTTGGAGATGGTGATTCGCTACTTACAATTTTGAGAGACACTACTGTTAGGCATTTATATAATGCAACTGGTACCTATAATGCATGTTTGGTTGCGTATAATGATGCAGGTTGTTCAGATACCAGTTGTCAGTCTTTGGATATTACGATTAACCCAGGCTTTGATGTTCCAAATGCGTTTACACCAAATGGAGATGGTGTGAATGATAAGATTTACGTACGAGGTTTTGGCATTGCTAAAATGACTTGGCGAATTTATAATCGTTGGGGACAAACAGTATACGTAGGTACGAATCCGAATGAAGGTTGGGATGGAAGATTTAATGGAAAACTGCAACCGCAAGAAGTATATCATTATACCGTGCAAATAGAATTCTCCAATAAAGAAAAGGCAACTAAAAAAGGAGATATAACGTTATTAAGATGATGTGTGTGAACTACGATAGTAAAAAAATTAGATTGATTGTTGTTGCTTTTTTAGCAATAACAGTTCAGTACTTGCATGCACAGGATCTTAATTTTTCTCAATATTTTAATACCCCTTTATTGGTTAATCCAGCCAATACGGGTTTCAATCCCGACTTCGATTACAGGGTAGGCGGAAATTTTAGAACCCAGTGGGCTTCTGTTGGTAGCCCATATAGAACTACTACTGCTTGGGGAGATACAAAATTATTTGGGAATAGATTTGAAAATGGATGGATGGGTATTGGTGCATCTTTTCAAAGAGATGATGCAGGCAGCGGAAACTTAGTAGGAACTAGTGCTGCTGTATCTATTGCCTACCATCAAATGTTGGGTTATAAAAGTTTATTGAGTGCGGGGTTTAGTGCCGGCTATGCTGCTAAGCGCGTTGATATTTCAAAGCTTACATTTGATAATCAATGGAATGGCCAATTTTTTGAAAGCACCATACCGCCTAATGAGCCATTTGCTTTTAGTCAGGTTGGTTATTTCGATTTAGGTATGGGAATTAATTATGCCCTATTTGCATCAGAAAATGCATACTTCAATGCGGGTATAAGTATTATGCATGTAAACCGACCAAGCGAAAGCTTTTTTAGTAATACGGTATCTGATGGTAAGATTAATATGCGCTATACTTTTTTTGCCAATGCCAGTATTAAATTACAGGATTTATGGATTGTGAACCCTAATATTTATGTGAGTTCGAAAACGAGTACCAATGAAATTGTATTAGGGTTTAATGCAAATAGAAATTTAAGTGGCGATGGGGTACAGCAAATGATTTTAGGTTTGTATTATCGTAATAACGATGCCCTTATTCCGATGGTTGGTTATCAGATTAATGATTTAAAAATTACCGTAAATTATGATGCTACCATATCTACACTTAAGTCTTTAAACGGTACTCGGGGTGCCTATGAATTATCGATTATAAAACATGGTTTTCTCCCATCTTCTGCTGGCAAGTCGGTAAAATGTCCGACTGTTCGTTTCTAGCACCTAGTTTTAGTTATATTGCAGGATAATTTTATTGCATGAAGTACCTGCCATTGAATCCCGAAATATTTATACAAAATCGGGCGCGATTTATAGCACAGATGCTACCCAATAGCATTGCTGTTTTTGTTAGCAATGATGAGTTTCCCTCCAATGGAGATGCCTTGCATGGATTTAAACAAAATAGTGATTTGTATTGGCTTACAGGCATTGAGCAAGAAGACACTATGTTAGTATTGTTTCCTGATTGCCCAGATCCTAAGTATAGAGAAGTGTTGGTATTGGTGAGACCTAATGCATTGAAAGAAAAGTGGGATGGGAAACGATTACGTGCCCATGAAGCAACGGGTATTTCAGGAGTTAATGCTATTGTTTGGTTAGATTCACTCGATGCCTTGTTGCAAGGTTGGATTCACTTGGCAGATCATATCTATTTAGATAGTAATGAAAATGATCGCAAAGCCAATATGGTACCTGTTCGTGAATATAGGTTTATAGAAGAAATGAAACAGCGTTATCCTTTGCATAGTTATCAGCGTGCTGCAAAAATTATGAAAGCATTACGCGCTATCAAAACAAAGGAAGAAGTTGTGGTGATTCAGGAAGCAATTAACATTACTGATAAAACATTTAGGAGACTCTTGGGTTTTATTAAGCCAGGTGTAATGGAGTATGAAATTGAAGCAGAGATATGGCATAGTTTCTTAAGTCAAAGAGCTACTGGTGCTGCCTATCACAGCATAATTGCCAGTGGCGATAATGCCAGAACATTGCATTATGTTGCTAATAATGCCGAGTGTAAAGACGGGGATTTGATATTGATGGATTTTGGTGCGGAGTATGGTGGTTATAATGCCGATTTAACAAGAACGATTCCGGTGAATGGTAAATTTGGTCGTCGACAAAAAACGGTATACAATGCTTGTTTGCATTTACATAATTATGCAAAATCAATTTTAAAGCCGGGCATAAGTATCTTGGATTATACAGAGAAAGTAGGAGAGGAAGCAACCCAGCAGTTTTTGAAAATCGGTTTATTGCGTAAGAGCGAAGTAAAAAATGAAGACCCTGAGAATAGAGCGTATAGAAAATATTTATACCATGGTATTTCTCATCATTTAGGGATAGATGTTCATGATCTGGGAACAAGAACAGAACCTGTAAAAGCAGGTATGTTATTTACGATAGAGCCTGGCATTTATATTGAAGAAGAGCAAATGGGTGTACAGCGTAAGTAAACTAAGTAACTAACTATCTCGTAACTCGTAACCCGAATCCCGCAACTATGTTAAAGCAAATCCCCAACATATTTACCCTTGCCAATCTTTTCCTTGGCTGTATTGCCATTGTTTATATACTACAACCTGGTTTAACATTAACTGTTTCCGCCGAAGGCGATAATTTAGTTGTATTACCCGAAAGAATGATGATAGCAAGTTGGTTTATTGTTGCAGCAGCTGTGGTTGATTTTTTTGATGGCTTTGTGGCAAGGGCTTTAGGTGCTTCTTCTGAATTAGGAAAGCAATTAGATTCTTTGGCCGATGTAGTGAGTTTTGGGGTTGCTCCAGGAATGATCGTTTTTCAA
>JBDKJW010000134.1:0-6536 GCA_039796395.1 Bacteroidota bacterium | reverse complement strand
CAATAGGTTTTAAAAAGCCAATTCCGATCAAACTTTTAGCTTGTAAGCCAGGGGCATCTTTATTTTCTCCAAAGAGGCGGATATCATCATCATAAATTAAATCAAGATTATACGTGGCGGAGAAATACTTATTAATCTTAAACGAAAAAATATTCGTCATGAATATATCTATATTCTGCGGTTTATTATTATAGTTGGAAAACAAATCGAGCCTTCCCTTATACGTAATATTCTTAGCAATGGTATTGTTATAATTCACCGAAGCATAAGCACCAATTTCATTGATCGAATGTTTCCCAACAGGAACACCATATAAACCTTTCCGTGAAAGTGAGTCATTGGCAACTATTACCCAACGAGAAGTAAGTGGAGATAGGAATACAGATAAATGACTGTCGGGTTTATAATCAAAACCTGCCGACAGTACTATATAGGCTGGCGATAAAGCAGCAGAAACAAAATTGGGTACATTATTATTGTATGTAAACCCATCAAAAAATTGAGTACGGAAGTTAAATAGTCCGGATACATACCATTTACCTAAAGTATCCATTTTATAACCATATTTACTTAAATAGTCGATCCGGTCGTCATTCTTTCTCCCACCTAAACTAGTGGTTTGAACATATCCCAGATTAATATCTAAATTATTATCCCAACTATTTCTACCTTGTTTATAAAAAACATAATAGTTGAAATAACTATTAATGGTTAACGAAAAATTATCTCCACCTGCAGCCCAATTGCTCAATGAGCCTTGGGCAAGATTAAAGTTAACTAATCCACCACGTTTCCAATTCCATTGAGTTGTATCAGCCTCTTTTTTAATAGTACGATCCGACTCTCTCTTTAAAGCCGTAACCACATTGTCTTGCGCGATAGAAAAATGAACAATACATAAAAATAACCCAACTAAAAAATGCTTCATAAATGTAAAAAATTAAGCAAATATACAATTTGCTATTTTTTTTATAAGAATGCTGACAAACTGACACAAATCGGGAAATTGATTACCTTTGCCCTTCAAAATTTTGGGATGGAAGTATTGGATCTTGGTCAAAAAGTTCATGATGAAACCCGTCAGGGGGAAGCATTTTTCTTTCAGCTTAACAATCAAAACGCTAAAAAGCGTTTTTATATTGAAAGTTATGGTTGTGCCATGAACTTTGCAGATAGTGAAGTAGTAGCGGCTATTTTAGATAAAGCCGGTTTCGGTCCAACAACTGATCATACCGAGGCCGACCTGGTATTTATAAATACATGTTCTATCCGCGAAAAAGCAGAGCAAACAGTTCGGAAGCGATTGAAAGATTTTAAAAAAGCAAAAAAAGCCAACCCAGGCATGCTTATAGGCGTATTGGGTTGTATGGCGGAACGGTTAAAAGCTAAATTTTTAGAAGAAGAACGGTTGGTTGATTTAGTGGTTGGTCCAGATGCCTATAGAACTATACCCGATTTAATTAAAGAGGCGGAAAGTGGTCAGAAAGGCGTTAATGTACTGCTTAGTCGAGAAGAAACCTATGGAGATATTGCACCCATACGCTTAAATACAAATGGGGTATCTGCATTTGTATCTATTACCCGTGGCTGTAATAATATGTGTAGTTTTTGTGTGGTTCCTTTTACAAGAGGTAGAGAAAGAAGTAGAGATAACAAATCCATTTTAGCAGAGGTACAATCGCTGGTAGAAGAGGGTTATAAAGAAGTAACCTTACTCGGACAAAATGTAGATAGTTATTATTGGATTAATGAGGAAACAGGGGAGCAAGTTACGTTTGCAAAATTATTGGAACAAACCGCACAAATAAGCCCCAACCTACGCGTTCGTTTTAGCACATCGCACCCAAAAGATATTACAGATGAAGTATTATACACGATGGTGAAATATGAAAATATTTGCAAGTGTATACATTTACCAGTACAAAGTGGTAACACAAGAGTTTTGCAATTGATGAATCGTACTTATACACGTGAATGGTATTTAGCAAAGATCGATCGTATCAAACAAATTATTCCTGATTGTGGTATTACTACAGATATCATCACCGGTTTTTGTACAGAAACGGAGGATGAGCATAAAGATACCCTGAGTATTATGGACTATAGCCAATATGATATGAGCTATATGTACTTTTACAGCGAACGCCCTGGAACCCTTGCTGCACGTAGATACACAGACGATATACCAGAAGAAGTTAAGAAAAGAAGATTACAAGAAGTAGTAGATAAACAAGGTGAAATATCACATAAAAATAACAAAGCAGATATCGGAAAAACATTTAAGGTGCTAATAGAAGGGGAAAGTAGAAAAAGTAGTGCCGATTGGCAAGGTAGAACCGGACAAAATAAAATTACTGTATTCCCAAAATCAAGTATAGATCAACAAAAAGGAGATTATGTGTGGGTAAAAATTTATGATTATACAAGAGCTACTTTATTAGGCAATATTGTGGAAGCTCCTACAAATTAAAACAAATGGATTTACAAAGTATAAAAAACAGATTTGGCATTATTGGTAATTCAGCCGCATTAAACCATGCGCTGAATACAGCAACGCAAGTGGCAGCAACCGATCTTACGGTATTGATTATAGGAGAAAGCGGCGTTGGTAAAGAAGTTTTCTCTCAGATTATTCATGCTTTATCTGCACGTAAGCATAATCCTTTTATCGCAGTTAACTGCGGTGCCATACCCGAAGGAACAATTGACTCTGAATTGTTCGGTCATGAGAAAGGCGCATTTACGGGTGCCGTAGATAGTCGCAAAGGTTATTTTGAAACAGTAAATGGGGGCACCATCTTTTTAGACGAAATTGGTGAAATGCCTTTAGGCACGCAAGCTCGTTTGTTGCGCGTTTTAGAAACGGGGGAATTTATTAGAGTAGGGTCTTCTAAAGTGCAAAAAACAGATGTACGTGTAATTGCTGCTACCAATAGAGAGTTATTAGAATTTACGCAAAAAGGTCGTTTCAGAGAAGATCTATACTATCGCTTAAGTACAGTACCCATAAGGGTTTCATCACTCCGCGATCGGAAGGAAGATATCCCTTTATTGTTTAGAAAATTTGCTGTTGACTTTGCAGAGCGATACAAAACGGCTCCTGTACAATTAGATGAAGAAGCCAAACAATTATTGGTAAATTATCCTTGGCCGGGTAATATTAGGGAATTGAAGAATATTGCCGAACAGATTTCAGTATTAAGCCAGCAGCCACAAATTAATGCGGCTACTCTGCATGGATTCTTACCCCATAAAACGGGCACAAGAATGCCAGTTTTAGCGGCCAATACGAATAGCAATGGTGAATTTGCGAATGAAAGAGAAATCTTATACAAACTTTTCTTCGATATGAAGAAAGATGTAACGGAGTTGAAAAAAATGTTTGTAGAAATTTTACAAAACCCGTCTTTGGCAGGTGCTGCAAAATCTTACACACAAGAATCGTTATTAAATGAATATGAGCCTGTTGAAACAACTACCCTCATACCTTCAACCTCAAACCATACGGCCTCCAGCTTCCACCCTTCTACCCTAAACCCTACCCCTTCGAGCTTACATCCTACTCCTTCAACCCAACCTGTATTGTTGCATGATAACGACTTACACGAGCATGAAGAAGTAGATGAGTCATTAAATATTATGGACAAAGAAAAAGAGTTAATCATTAAAGCATTAAAAAAACACAGGGGTAAGCGCAAAGATGCATCTGTAGATTTAGGAATTAGTGAAAGAACACTTTATCGAAAACTAAAAGAATATGATATCGATGAATAAATATATTATAAGATTCTTTTTTACTTTTTTAGTTTTAGTGAGCTTTACAGCTTGTAAGGTAAATTATTCATTACGGGATGCCGTTATACCAACTGATGTTAAAACTGTAAAAATCGGTTTTATTGAAAATAGGGCCCGATATGTGAACCCTCAATTGAGCCCACGCTTAACAGATAAATTGCAGGTAAAAATTACGAGTCAAACAAAACTTACCCGCACCAATAGTGATGATGCCCATTATGTAATTAATGGAACAATTACAAACTATGATCCTAGTCAAACCGTTGGTGTATCTGCGCAGCAAGCCAGTACCAACCGTTTAACGGTTACGGTACATATTATTTTGAAAAAGAACCTCGATAATAAAGTAGAAGAGTTTGATATAACAAGAAGTTTTGATTTCTCAGCCAATTTAACCTTACAACAGGCCGAAGGGCAGCTATTGGATGAAGTAATTCGTAACATAACGGATGAAATTTTCAACCGCATTTTTTCTAACTGGTAATTGAATCGTATATTTATTTTTATATGAAGCTTACGCAAGAAAAAGCACTATTACACCTAACCGGAAATTCCAGTTTAGCCCTATTGAGGGTTGAAACATTGGAAAAACTAGTTCATGAATATCCATTTTTTTCACCCGGACAATATTTATTTTCAGCAAAGCTCAAAAAAGAAGACCATCCTTTGGCTACTGCCCAAGCAGCCAAAACAGCGCTCTATTTTTCGAATCCGTTATGGCTACAGTTCCAATTAGAGAATCAAGAAGATGCCGGTATTGATGAAGCCCCCAAAAAAGAGTTCGATACCGCTTTACTTCGTTCAATTCATCAAAAGGATAAAGAATGGGATGAGTTAATTGGCCTACCGAAATTGGATGAAACCATTGAAGCTGCTGAGCGAAGCCTTACGGCACCCCCATTACCAAACCCGGATATTGAGATCCCTACTATAGAATCAGTTAAGGAAATGATGAAGGGTATCGACCCCATTAGTACCCCTAACACGATTATACCCGTATTAAGAGAGCGCCCAACCGAAATTTACAGAGAAGATTTTCAGGAAGAACCTCAACAACCCGCACCCCTAAACACGGATCTAGTAGCTCGTAACCCGGAACCAACCACCTTCATGCCTGTATTCAGTGCATTAGAAGCCGCAGAAATAAAGGAAGATGAAGGAATAGCTCCCATTGAACCTGAAACGGAATTACCTGCAGCATTTCAACAAAAAAGTGATGCCAAAATTGCTAGTATCCTTTCAGCCTCATTAGAGTCGTTTAAAAAGCCAATTGTAGCTGAGGATAAGTTAGAGATTAACGCCCAGCAAGATAAGCTACATACGGTCGATTATTTTGCTTCCCAGGGCATACATATTGATTTATCTAAGATTCCACAAGATAAACTCACTACAAAACTTCGAAAATTTACCGATTGGCTGAAGGATATGAAACAATTAAACCCGAATCCTATTGATTTGGGCACTTCTGTTGAATCTGAACTGGCTGTGGCCGAAAATGCCATGGTATCTAACCAATCAAAGGAAATTCTTACAGAAACAATGGCAGATGTTTTGGCTAAACAAGGGCAAATTGATAAAGCAATTCAGCTCTATATCAAATTAAGTTTCTCAAATCCTGAAAAAACCGCTTACTTTGCCGCCAAAATTCAACAATTAAAAGGTATTTAAAATGACTATTCTCTTTTTGGTGCTGATCGTTATTGCAGCTGTTGCGTTAGGTTTTATGGTACTCGTTCAAAACCCAAAAGGTGGCGGATTATCGGGTAATGTAGGCGGCATAAATAACCAGTTTATGGGTGTTAAGCAAACTACAGATGTGTTAGAAAAAGGAACATGGATTTTTGCAGCTGCAATCGCTGTATTAGCATTATTCTCTTCTTTATTCCTAAAATCGGGCGGCGCTACCGCAGAAGATACCATTCTTCAAAAAGTAAATACAAATACAAGTGCTCCAGCACCTGCACAACAAGCACCACCAGCAGGTACTACCACTACAGCTGATACAACAAAAAAATAAATATTACTTACCTATTCAAACCCCGACAAAAAGATGTTTGTCGGGGTTTTTTATTTAATTTACCAATATGAAAAAGAAACAACAGAAAAAGTGGATTTCTCTTATGCTTGTAGCCATACTAGTTCTTGGGGCGGCATTAGGCACTTGGTTATTCTTTGGTTCAGCCACTTCATTTTCTGAAAAATCTGTTTTTATTACCGTAGATGATACCAATCGAAATAAATCGGCATTTATAGCCAGCTTAGCAGAGGCCAATATATTACAATTTCCATCCTTACTAGGTATAGCAGGCGCTCCCATAAACCTTTGGGATAAGATGAAGAACGGTAAATACGAAATTAAAAAAGGGCAGAGTATTATTGATATTGTACGTATGCTAAAAAATGGCAAAAGAGCGGAAGTAAAACTGGTAATTAATAAGCTACGCACAAAACAAGATTTTGCTTCCTTAATAGCCAAAACTTTTGCAACAGATTCGAGTAAGGTTTACAGCTTTTTATCTTCTAACGATTCGTTGCAGCTAATAGGTACTGATACAACTATGTTATTCACTAAAATCATTCCGAATACTTATCGTTTTTACGCAGATGCAGGTATGGAAACAATTTTAAAAAAATTAGTTACCGAAACAAATGATTTCTGGAATGAAAAAAACAGAAAAGAAAAAGCAGCAGCTAAGAATTTATCTACAGAAGCAGTTTATACCCTTGCTTCTATTGTTGAA
>JBDKJW010000133.1:0-7175 GCA_039796395.1 Bacteroidota bacterium | reverse complement strand
GCAAAAAAACGCACTAAACCTTTCAGTTGCATATTAGTAACGGTTTACAAATGGTGAACCCGATTGTTTTTTCGGGGTGGCAAAGATAGGGGAATGAAGCCTAAAATAGGCACTAGATTACCCACCAAAAACTAACGTATAGTTATATAATTTAATATTTACCTAAATGATACAAGGGTGACATCAAAATAAATGGGACTATCGGGCGGAATTACAACAGCGCCCGTATTAGGGTCTTTTGATCCAACACAGCTATATGCTAAAGACGAAGGGATTACCATTTTAATTCTCCCACCTGCTTTTAAAAATGGAATAGCAATTTGCCAGCCTTGAATCATATTTCCTAAGGGTAAGGGCGTTGCATTTGCCGAAGCATCAAAAATAGCGTTATTAAGTAATTTCCCAGTGTAAATAACATTTACAGTTGAAGATAAATTAGGGCTTCCTCCCGTCCCAGCTGTAATTATTTCATACAATATCCCACTACTATGTTCTTGGAAATTTATGCCGTTAGCTGTACAATACGCTACCATTGCTGCCCTCTCGGAAGCTGGGGTAACAGGCGTACAGCCAGTTGGCGCCGTTTTTCCACAACCCGACATTATTGTTGCAACCATTATCAATCCTAATAAATACTTCATTCCTTTTATTTTTAAAGACTTGTGGAGTTGCCTGTTGGCTGCTCCGGATTTAATTTATTTTTTTTAGCGTTTATCTCTAAATAGCGTTGCTCCTGCATTTCCCAGTAATAATTTCGGTAGAAAAAAGCCAAGAAAAAGGAGAGTAGCATGATTCCAATAAACAATACCAAGGCACTCATTTTAGCGTTAGCAACCATGGTGGCCCGTTCGTACCAGCCCGAAAAAATAAAAGCCACCACCAATGCACCAACAGCAAACCCTGCCGATAGCCCTCTAATAAAAATCCTAGCGCTATGCTTTTCCCGGATTCTGTTTCCCTTCCAATACAACCAAAATTCCTCTTCCGTGCGCATAGCGCGAAATTAATCGTTCTTCGATGAATAAAAAGCCATTATTTTCGTTTAGGATTATATCAACATGCAATTATTTAAGAAAGAAGGCATATTTATATTTTGGCTAGCACTATTTACACATTGTGCTTTCATTTATTTAGGCAAAACGGAGTATAGGCAAATTACCAAACTGTTTCTTATGCCTATATTAATACTTTATTTATTTACTAATGTTAAAACGAACCGTTATCAAACAAGTAAGGCCATTATTTTCACCGGATTAATAGCTGCATTTATTGGGGATGTTTTACTTATAAAAACAGGTCCTGGTTGGTTCATAGCGGGCATGATTGCCTTCCTCATTACGCATCTTTGTTATACATTCTTTTTTCTTCGTATTGCAAATGTTAAGTTTACCAATGCCACAGAATTTGCTATTGCCGCGGTAATTGTTTCTGTAATTGCTGTTAAAATACTTCAGTTTTTAGGCCCTTATTTAGGAGAGATGAAACTGCCGGTTAAAGTTTATGTAGCAGCGATATCGGTAATGACGGCTACTGCTGCTAATTTATTAGGCAATAAACTCTTAAAAATTTTAGCGACTAGTTTTTTTATTCCTGGTGCTCTTCTTTTTATGCTCTCCGATGCGGTACTTGCGGTTAATCAATTTATTTACCACGAACCATTTTTAGATGTAGTGGTGATGATGAGCTATGGATATGCCCAATGCTTGATGGTGCAAGGCTTTGCGAGGTATTTGAGGAGCTAGGTCATAGACGATAGACAATGGACGGTAGACCATGATGTAATCTTCAATTAGCAATCTTCAATCTGGTTCAAGTAATAATGTATTGTTTTTCAGATTGAAGATTCTAGATTAAAATAAAAAAGATCCGAGGCGAAGCCATCGGATCTTTTTTTATGGTCAATTGTCTATCGTCCATCGTCTAGTAACCCATTCCACCCATATCAGGTGCACCACCATGAGCATGTGGCGCTTCAGGCTTTGGTTTATCAGCTACTACACACTCCGTAGTGAGTAACATAGCAGCGATGCTCGCAGCATTTTCTAAAGCAACACGGGTAACTTTTGTAGGATCAATTACACCCGCTTTGAAAAGGTTTTCATACACTTCAGTGCGTGCATTGAAACCGAAATCGGCTTTACCTTCTTTGATTTTTTGTACTACAATAGATCCTTCAATACCACAATTGGCAACGATTTGGCGCAATGGTTCTTCAATCGCTCTTTTTACGATTTGAATACCAGTTGCTTCATCTTCATTACCACCTTTTAATTTATCTAGGCTTTCTACTGCACGGATATAAGCAACACCACCACCTGGTACAATGCCTTCTTCAACCGCAGCTCTTGTTGCATGTAATGCATCATCTACACGGTCTTTTTTCTCTTTCATTTCTACTTCGGTTGCCGCACCAACATATAATACTGCAACACCACCACTTAATTTGGCTAAACGCTCTTGTAATTTCTCTCTATCGTAATCAGAAGTTGTATTTTCTACTTGTGCTTTGATTTGATTTACACGCGCTAAGATATCAGCCTTCTTACCCTTACCACCAACAACAATTGTATTGTCTTTATCAATGGTGATAGATGCTGCTTGTCCTAATGAAGTTAAATCAGCAGCTTCTAATTTATAACCTAGTTCTTCTGAAATAACAGTACCAGCTGTAAGAATAGCAATATCGGTAAGCATTTCCTTTCTGCGATCACCAAAGCCAGGCGCTTTTACTGCAGCCACTTTTAATGTACCGCGTAATTTGTTAACTACCAATGTAGCCAATGCTTCACCTTCTAAATCTTCTGCAATAATTACTAATGGGCGACCAGTTTGCGCTACCTTCTCCAAAATATGGAGAATATCTTTCATCGCAGAAATTTTCTTGTCGTAGATCAAGATATATGGATTCTGTAATTCAGCTTCCATTTTCTCGCTATTGGTAACAAAGTAAGGAGAAATATATCCACGATCGAATTGCATACCTTCAACTACATCAACAGTAGTATCAGTACCTTTTGCTTCTTCAACAGTAATAACACCTTCTTTACCTACTTTAGCCATTGCCGTAGCAATTAACTTTCCGATTTCGCTATCGCTATTCGCAGAAATGGTGGCTACTTGCTCAATTTTTTTGGTATCGTTACCAACAGTTTGAGATTGTGCTTTTAAGCTATCAACCACTTTAGCTACAGCTTTATCAATACCGCGCTTTAAATCCATCGGATTGGCACCAGCCGCTACGTTTTTCAAGCCTTCGCTAATAATAGCTTGTGCTAAAACGGTTGCCGTTGTTGTACCATCACCTGCAATATCTGCAGTTTTAGATGCTACTTCTTTCACCATCTGTGCACCCATGTTCTCAATCGCATCTTCCAATTCAATTTCCTTCGCAACAGTAACACCATCTTTTGTTACCGCAGGGGCACCAAATTTTTTCTCAATTACAACATTACGACCCTTGGGTCCGAGTGTAACTTTTACCGCGTTGGCTAGAGTATCAACGCCCTTCTTCATTTTATTTCTAGCTTCAATATCGAAATATATCTGTTTTGCCATTTTAATAAATTTTTTAGTGTTTAGTGAGGAGTGTGAAGTGTCCGCCTAGGCGGAGTATTAAATAATTGCTAGCAAATCGCTCTCGCGCATGATCAGTAGATCCTGACCTTCAATTTGAACTTCTGTTCCGGCATATTTACCATACAATACAGTATCGCCCACTTTTACAGTCATTGGCTCATCTGTTTTGCCTTTACCAGCGGCAACAACAATACCACGTTGGGGTTTTTCTTTGGCAGTATCCGGAATAATGATCCCTCCGGCCGTTTTTTCTTCGGCAGCAGCAGGCTTAACTAGAACTCTGTCGTGCAGAGGAGTAACGTTGATTTTCTTAGCCATACGTTATTGATTTTTTAAATGGTTAAAGTTTCCATGCAGGCCTCTATAATTATGCCAGAGCATGGAACAAGTCATTTTTTCAGCATATGAACATATTGATACCTCATGATCACTTAGCTTGGCAGATCAATCCCCCTATTTTCAACCTATAAGTGCCAAAATTTCACGATATAAACCCTTATATATGTTTTATCGTATATAAGCCAGATTCCTACCGGTTTCCATGTAAAGAAAAACTTTTGTGTGATACTGGTTTCAGGTGTTTAAAGGTTGACACCCGTTCGTTCCCGAACGGGTTTTTTATGTTTATGACGTTGAAAATCCTTAACTTTGCACCGCAAAAAAGCTCTTTTAATGATCAGTAGAAGAAATATCCGGGTTAAAGTGATGCAGTTGCTTTATATGATTGAAACAGCCCAGCCGGATTCCCTTTTTAAGCAGCCGGTTCAAACCCTCGAAAAACAGATGGATAAGAGCCGCGAATTGTTTGTTTATATCTTATTTTTCCTTTCAGAAGTTGCTCGCTATGCAGAAACCGATGCGCGTAAACGTGCGAATCGTAATTTGCCTACTCAAGAAGACTTAAATATCAATATAAAAATTGCTGGTAATGAGTTCATTTGGAACTTGCTAGAGAATAAAGCCTACCAAAAAGCCATTGAAACAGATAAACCCGAAGGGAAACTGGATGAAGAGTTAGTAAAGGAAGTATATAATTTATTAACAGAAACACCTGAATATAAAATATATATCCAAGAGCAGCATAGAGACAAAGGAAAAGAGAAAGATATTATCAAGCTTATTTTCACCCAATTATTGCTGCCAAATGAATCTTTTATTGCACATATTGAAGAGCATTATAATAATTGGGATGATGATGGGGAGATGATGGAGCAATTGATTCTTACCTATCTACAAAAACCCAAATCAGTACAAATAGATGCCTTAATGACCGATGATAAGTGGCATTTTGCGCGCGTGCTACTCAGTACCGTTTTGGAGAAGAAAGCGTATTGCGCAGAACTTATAAAGCCTAAACTAAAGAACTGGGATGCGGATAGGATAGCATTGTTAGATATGATTTTGATGCGCATGGGTATTTGTGAGCTTTTATATTTCGAAACCATTCCTACCAAAGTAACAATCAATGAATACATTGATTTAGCGAAAGAATATAGTACAGCGCAAAGCGGGCAATTTGTAAACGGTATCCTTGATAATATTCATAAAGAATTAGCCGCTGCTGGTAAAATCAATAAAATCAATTTCAAAAAATAAAAAACAAATACTATGTTCTCTACAGCAATTATTTTATTAAGTGCAGACCCTAAACAAGGCGGAACTGTGCAGTTGATTATGATGGGTGCCATCATTTTGGTTTTTTGGTTATTTATGATTCGTCCGCAAGCTAAAAAAGCAAAAGAGCAGAAGAAGTTTGTGGATAATATGCAGAAAGGCGATAAAATTGTAACGATCGCAGGTATACATGGTACAATCAATAAAGTAAATGAAGACAATACACTTCAGCTAGAAGTAAACCCAGGTAGCTATTTGAAAATTGAAAAATCATCTATTAGTATGGAATGGACTGCAGCCATTAATAAACCTGCTACAGATAAAAAATAGTTAGTGCGAATGTTCTAATTTAGTACCGGCAATTTATGTTGCCGGTTTTTTTATGCTTAAAATCGGACTCACAGGGGGTATTGGAAGTGGCAAATCTTTAGTGGCTGAAATATTTCATACACTCGGCATACCTGTGTTAGATGCCGATAAGTTGGCAAGAAAAATTATGGAGGACGATGCCACTATTCAAACCGCAATCATAAATGCTTTTGGAGAAGAAAGTTATACAGCCGGCAAACTCAATCGACCTTATTTAGCCAATATTGTTTTCAAAGATGCTTACCAATTACAAGTATTGAATGCCATCACCCATCCAATAACGATTGCTGCTGGTTTTGCCTGGGCTGAGCAACAAAAAGCGCCCTATGTTATTAAAGAAGCCGCCTTATTTTTTGAAGCTGGTTCTGCTGAAGGCCTAGATGGTATTATTGGGGTAACAGCACCTAAAGCATTACGGATACAAAGAGTAATGAAGCGAGATAACATTAGTAGAGAAGAAGTAATCGCAAGGATGAGCAAACAAATAGATGATGCTATAAAAATGCGTTTATGCGATTGGGTATTAGTGAATGATGAACAAGAACCATTATTAGAAAAAGTAATCGCCTTGCATCATTCTCTATTGCAACAAGCAACTAAATAACTAGTATTAACACTTATCTATTTCAAAGCACCAGCGTTTTAATTTGCCTTCAAAATCGAATGGAGTTGTTGCTTTGGTGATGTCTTTAATAGCAGTACTATTGATCTGCTCTTTATCTATCATAAACTTAGTAAAGTTTGTGCTGAAAAAAAGTTTACCACCCGGTGCTAACGCATATAACACATCGTTAATTAATTCCGCGTGATCGCGTTGAATATCCAAAATATCTTTCATTCGCTTGCTATTGCTGAATGTGGGCGGATCCATAATCACTAAATCAAAACTATTTGGATGATACTTCGATTTATCTTTCAACAGATTAATAGCGAAATTATCTTCTGCCCATGCCAAATAGGTTTTTGAGAGATCAACCGATGTAACCGACTTTGCTTTTCCGGCAGCTGCGTACACCGAGAAGGATCCTGTATAACAGAATAAATTCAATACTTTTTTATCTTCGGCTAATTGAAAAGTTTTTTCACGAGTTACCCGATGATCGAGGAAGAGCCCTGTATCTAAATAATCATGCAGGTTCACTAAAAATTTAAGGTTATTCTCCAATACGGTAAAATACTGCTTTTCTTCTGCCAGCTTTTCATACTGTTCTTCTTTATGGCTCATTCGCTTGCGAATTTTCACAAACATGCTTTCGGTTGGAATACCAGTAATCGCTGTAATAATATCCATACATCCCTGCATCCAATCGTCGTGAATTTCTTCTTCCATACCATGCCTACGTAAGTATTCGGCTATATAAAGATTATCCTCATAAAACTCAATGCTAAAAGGGAATTCAGGTAAATCGTGGTCGTATAATCGATAACACCCAACCCCTAAACGCTTGGCTATTTTATTTTTATGTTTATAAACTTTAGCAAGCCTATTACGAAACATTTCGGCTTTTTGGGGATCGAGCATGGGTAATATTTCTGCAAAGAAACCATTTATCCTTTTTTGTACCTATAATTTTTGAATTCATTTATATTTAGCCTACTAAAATAGCTACATGAGA
>JBDKJW010000132.1:0-6597 GCA_039796395.1 Bacteroidota bacterium | reverse complement strand
ATCAACCGTTATTTGCGTAAGTACTTTTTCATGTCCATACCCTCTGCGCGGATCCTTATTCGTTTCGTCAATTAAATATTGAATCGTATGTACACCATCGCCGGTAACAGCAGCAGGGGTGCGTAATGCTGCACAAATAAATTTATAGTTAATCACGAGAATACGAAAATCGAAACCCGTGATAAATTTTTCTACAATAATACTTCTACCATACTGTTTGGCATTTTCAAAAGCTTTAAGGGCTTGCTCCCAAGTGGTAATATTCGTGGTATTTCCTTTACCATGATTACCGTCAATAGGTTTTATAACCAGTGGGTAGCCAAATTTTTCTACTGCTTCATTCAAGCCTACTTCTGTACGCACAACGGTACCCTTAGGTACGGGAATTTCAGCAGCTTCTAATAGATTTTTTGTTTCCTCTTTATCACAAGCAATATCCACTGCAATATTTCCAGTTGTAGAAGCAATTGTTGCACGAATTCTTTTCTGGTGAACACCATAACCCAATTGCACCAAACTATGCTTATTCAAACGCAAATGCGGGATACCTCTTTTTGCAGCTTCGTCTACTATACAACCCGTTGATGGACCTAAGCGGGTATCTTCTCTAATTTCACGGAGTTGCTGAATATCTTCTTCCAAATCATAAGCAACATTATCTACCAAAGCCTGTGCAATGCGCACCGAGGCTTTAGCGGCGTAAACACCTGCATCTTCTTCAATATAACTAAACACCACAAAATATTTTCCATCCTCTCCTGTACCCCGGGTTCTACCAAATCCCGTATTCATACCAGCCAATGTTTGTAATTCAAGAGCAATATGTTCTATCACATGCCCCATCCAAGTACCTTCATCTACGCGTTGAAAAAATCCACCTGGTACGCCAACGCTACAACGATGCGAATACATAGAGGGGAAAAGGGTTTCAAGCCTTTGTCTAAAGCCATCGATGGCATTGGTAGGTCGCTGTTCTAGCTCCTCTAAATTGAGCTTCATTTGTATGAGCTTATTTCTGCGAATACTCCAATAGTTTGGACCTCTCAGTACTTTTATTTCTTCAATTCTCATAACCTGTTTTTTAACCCTTTTTACACAAATCGTGTAAAGCTTGCTGGGCAATGAATATATTGATATTTTTGTAAGAATAGAAATCTACGCATGGATATTCCTAAAGGAAAGTTAATCGCCATTGGCGGGGCAGAAGATAAGGGTACAGATTTGGAGAAAGGAGAAGTGTACCGGAATAATCTCAATTTTTTTGAACTAGGTATTTTAAAAAGAATCGTAGAAGAGGCGGGTGGTACCCATGCGGCTATTGAAGTGATAACTACTGCTTCAACTATACCTTATGAAGTAGGCGAAAATTATTTAGATGCATTTGGTAAAATTGGTTGTACCAATGTTAATGTGATGCATATCCGCAATAGAGAAGATGCGCAGCAGCCCGATTATTTAGAGCGGATTGCTAGTTGCGATTGTGTGATGTTGAGTGGTGGTAATCAACTAAGGCTCACGACTATTTTTGGTGGAACCAAGTTTTTAAAAACGATTGTAGAGCGGTATAAAAACGAAAACTTTGTAATTGCGGGCACATCGGCCGGTGCCATGGCCATGAGTAATACCATGATTTATGAGGGTAATGCCACTCGTGCGCATTTAAAAGGGGAAGTAAAAATTACGACCGGTTTAGCGTTTATGGATAATGTAATTTTTGATTCACATTTTGAGAAAAGAGGTCGCTTCGCGCGATTGGCACAAGCCGTATCGGCCAACCCATCATGTATTGGTATTGGTTTGGGTGAGGATACAGGCATGTTGATTACTGAAGGCAATAAAATGGAAGCGATTGGAAGTGGGTTGGTGATTATTGTTGATGGGCATGATATTCGCCATAGTAATATGGCTGATATTCCAGAAGGTAATCCGCTGAGTATAGAAAATCTAAAAGTACATTTTTGTGCGAAAGGAAATGGATACCTTGTTGCCGAAAGATCTTTTGTGGAGTTGATGGGAGTGAGTACCACGCCAGTGATGACGGATGTTCATTAGACGATAGACCGTGGACCGTAGACGGTAGTTGGGTAAACTAAGTAGATAAGTAACTAAGTAGAATAAGTAACTAAATCGAGTAAACAATTTCAATAATTATAAACGGTCTCCGGTCCACCGTCTCCGGTCTAAAACATGTCCAAACTCCTTCTCTTCGCCGCTTTTATCGCATCCCTTTTTTTAATGTCGTTTTACCATGCCCCTAAGAAGCGCAAAGTAATTTTCTTTGGTGATTCTATTACGGAAATGGGTGCGCAGCAAGGTGGGTATATTCGGTTGATGGAAGATATATTGCGAAAGGAAGGGTTGGATAATCAATATGAATTAATTGGTTCGGGCATTAGCGGTAATAAAATCACCGATTTGTATTTGCGTGTAGAAGAAGATGTGATAAAGAAGAATCCAGAAATCGTTGTTATTTATGTGGGCATTAATGATATATGGCATAAGCGCTTGGCTGGTACTGGAACAGATTATGTGAAATATATTCAGTTTTATGAAACACTGATTAAGAAGTTACAATCGGCTGGTATTAAGCCGGTAGTGTGTACGCCATCGGTAATTGGGGAAAGAAAAGATATGTCGAACGAGCAAGATGGTGAATTGAATATGTACAGTAATTGGTTGCGTTATTACGCCAAAACAAATAATATACCCTGTGTAGATTTACGTACTGCTTTCACCAATTATTTAATTGCCAATAATCCGCGTAATGAAGAAAAGGGCCTACTCACATCCGATCGTGTGCATTTGAATGCAGCCGGTAATCAGTTTGTTGCGGAGGAGATTTGGAAGGTACTTAAAGGAGTAAGGTAAAAGGATTAAGGTATAAGGTGAAAGGCCTCCTCCGTTAATGGGAGTTCGAGATGACGTAAATAGGTTTATACGTATACAAATCTGATTATTTTAATACTATATATTACAATACATATAGAGAATTAAATTTGATAATAACAAACCCTAATCCACAACCCTCACCAAATAATAATTTTTCTTACCCTTCAGTATTAAAATATATTTTCCTTGTAACAAATCAGTTTTATCAATAGCTACTTTATCGGGGGTTATTTTTTGTTTGTTGATACTGAGTCCGCCGGCTTGCCACATCTTACGCGCTTCGCCCTTGCTGGGGAAAATTTTCGTATCGGCTAAAAAACTTACTAAATCATAACCTGCTGCAATTTGTGCTGCATCAATATCTACCGTAGGTACGCCTTCCATTACTTGCAATAATTGTTCTTCACTTAAAGAAGTAAGTACTTCGGTAGTGGCATTGCCAAATAATATATCAGAGGCTTTCAAGGCAAATTCATAATCTTCCTTGCTATGTACAAAACAAGTGATTTCTTCTGCTAATTTTTTCTGTAATGCACGTGCATGTGGTGCTGCATCGTGTGTTGTTATGAGTTCTTCTATTTCTGCCTGTGGCAATAGCGTAAATATCTTGATCCATTTCCTCGCATCTTCATCACTGGCATTCAACCAAAACTGATAAAACTGATAAGGCGATGTTTTAGCAGGATCTAACCACACATTGCCACGCTCGGTTTTGCCAAATTTACCGCCGTCGGATTTGGTTAATAATGGACAAGTAAAAGCATAGGCCTCACCGCCCGATTTCCGGCGAATAATTTCTGTGCCCGTTACAATATTGCCCCACTGATCACTACCACCCATTTGTAGTTTGCAATTTTTGTTTTGGTGCAACCAATAAAAATCATAACCCTGAATAAGCTGGTAAGTGAATTCTGTAAAGCTCATACCCGTATCGCCTTCTAAACGCTTGCGTACACTGTCTTTACTCATCATATAATTAACGGTAATATGCTTACCTACATCACGAATAAAATGCAAGAAAGAAAAATCTTTAAACCAATCGTAATTGTTTACCAATTCAGCTTTATTAGGAGCTGTGCTATTAAAATCTAAAAACTTAGATAATTGTTTTTTGATGCCTGCCAAATTATGCGCCAACGTTTCTTCACTCAATAAATTTCTTTCCTCACTCTTAAAACTGGGGTCGCCAATCATGCCGGTAGCACCACCAACAAGGGCGTAGGGTTTATGTCCGGCGCGTTGTAAATGCACCAATAATAAAATAGGCACCAAGCTGCCAATATGTAAACTATCTGATGTAGGATCAAAACCAATATAGCCAGATACCATTTCTTTTGCCAATAACTCTTCCGTACCCGGCATAATATCTTGCAACATGCCTCTCCAACGCAATTCCGCTACTAAACTCATGCTAAATTTAATTTTGCGCAAAACTATGAAAGATTAACGGCTAAAGCTAGCCAAAGGCTGCTATTTTTGTACTGAATTGAAACTTATGCAAACAGTTGGTGATGGTACACGCATATTGAATTTTTTAATTGATACAATCTGCATTTTTTTATTGGCGATGATTGCTTTTCGTACCTGGAACTGGTATGTATTTTATTGGCGCTATACACCGTATAATTTTGGCTGGTTCTTTTTTGGAACCTTATTTATCTATTACACATTGTTTGAAGCCATTACACAACGAACCCCGGGGAAGTGGTTTTCAAAATCAAAAGTGGTGAACACATCCAATAAAAAACCAGCTTTTGGCGCTATTGTCATTCGTAGTTTAGCACGTATTACACTGATTGATTTATTTTTTAGTCCATTTTTAGGCATGCCCCTCCACGATTATATCAGTAAAACAAGGGTAGTAGCCGTATAACATCATTTCGTAATTCGCAACATTGTAGCCGCTGCTTTGTAATACATTTGCACTCTATTTATAATTATGGCAAAGATTGGTATTAATATAGCAACAGGCAGTTTACAGCAGGCCGAAATGATTGTGGGGATTGATTTGGGTACCACCAATAGTTTGGTGGCCATTATTCACCCCGAGAATAGAAATCCGGTAGCCTTAAAAGAACACGATTCTAGTAGCTTAGTGCCGAGTATAGTACATTTTGATGCGTACGGTAATGCAGAAGTTGGAGAGCAGGCCAAAGCTTTTTTAGAAACAGATACCGCCAATACTATTTTCAGTGCCAAGCGCTTGATGGGGAAGAGCTATAACGACCTAAAGGCAAATGCCAATTTCTTTACGTATAAAGTAATTGATGATGATGCCGATAAATTGGTGAAAGTGCAAGTAGGTGATCGCTTTTATTCGCCGATTGAATTATCATCTTTCATCCTCAAAGAATTAAAACATAGGGCGGAACATATTTTAAAAACACCTGTAACCAAAGCGGTAATTACAGTACCTGCTTACTTTAATGATGCACAAAGGCAGGCAACACGTGATGCAGGTAAGCTGGCAGGTTTAGATGTGTTGCGTATTGTAAATGAACCTACCGCAGCGAGCCTGGCTTATGGTTTGGGTATTAAGCCCGATGAGGAAAAAACAATTGCAGTATATGATTTAGGTGGTGGTACTTTTGATATTTCCATTTTAAAAATCGCGGGTGGTATTTTTGAAGTGCTCTGCACTAATGGTGATACTTATTTGGGAGGTGATGATATTGATAGGTTAATTGTAGAACATTGGTTGAGAAGAAAGCAAATAGATATCACTACTTTAAGTAAAGATTATGTGCAGAAACTTCGCTTATTAGCAGAAGAATGTAAAAAGTATTTAAGTTCCAATTGCCAGTATGAGCATTACTGGGATAATAATATTTGGGGGATGCTTGGACATACATTTAATGATCTTGTTCAACCATTGGTAGATAGAACCCTCGATGCCTGTGCTAAAGCCTTGCAGGATGCGAGTTTGCAAGTAAGCGATATTGATTCGGTAATTATGGTAGGAGGTAGCACACGTGTGCCGCTGGTAAAGCAAAGCGTAAGCGAATTTTTTAAACAAGCAGTGAATGATAGTGTGAACCCCGATGAAGTAGTGGCGCTAGGTGCTGCAGTGCAAGCAGATATTTTAGCTGGTAATAACAAAGACTTTTTATTACTAGATATTACGCCGTTAAGTTTAGGTATTGAAACCATGGGCGGATTGATGGATGTGTTGATACCAAGAAACTCAAAAATTCCGAATAAAGCATCCAGACAATATACTACACAAAAAGACGGACAATCGGGTATGCGTATAACGGTATACCAAGGCGAGCGCGATTTGGTACAACATAATCGTAAACTGGCTGAATTTAATTTCACAGGTATCCCAGGTATGCCTGCTGGCTTGCCTAAAGTAGAAGTTGGTTTTTTAATTAATGCGGATGGTATTTTATCTGTTTCTGCGAAAGAATTAAGAAGTGGGGTTGAACAATCTATTGATGTAAAACCTCAATACGGATTAACCGATGCTGAAGTAGAAACCATGTTGCTCGATAGCATTACGCATGCTAAAGATGATATGCTTACGCGCGCTTTGGTAGAAGCTAGAACAGAAGGAGAACAAATTTTGGCTGTTACCGAAAAATTTATTGCAAAGAATAGTGCTTTGCTTTCAAAAGAAGAACTAATGGCAACGGCGGCTGCCATGCAAAATCTGCAACTGGCATTGACGATGGAGGATAAAAATTTGATTCAAACAAAGATTGAAGA
>JBDKJW010000131.1:0-6598 GCA_039796395.1 Bacteroidota bacterium | reverse complement strand
AGAAAATAAATATTAATTGCGCATATACATTCGATATTCGCAATATTTAAATAGTGGTGTACCACCTAACAGCTTATGCGTATTCCTGTGTATTGCCGAAAGGCATTGATTTCTCTGCCCAGCAAAGGTGATGTGATAGCAATTAATTTTTCTTGTGCGCAAACGTTGGAGACCACTGAAATTCAATCCCCCAAAGACGTTGTTGTTCCTGATCGAGCTCAGGATTCTAAGCTTCCTGAAGCTGATACCCCGAAGACCGAGTAGGTGCATGCATTCGATAAGCTCTTTCGTGCAAGTAATGTCCGTAACAAAATTGAAGGTAATGGCTTTGGTTTGTACGTTGCGAAAGGCGCAATCGAATCACAGGGCGGTAAGATCTGGTTTGAGAGTGAGGAAGGAAGGGGCACTACTTTTATTGTAACAATACCAGTATAAGGTACGGGTGGCGAGTTACGGGTTACGAGCTAGTTATTTAGGTTAAAACCCGTAACCCGAATCCCGAATCCCGCAACTAATTAAAATTTATTTACTTTTGACTATTGATAGTAAATAGTCAAAAAATGTTCATCAAAGACAAAATAATAGCGGCGCTTACGGAGAAGGGTGATTTGAGCGTGAAGGAACTGGTAGATATGTTGCATGTATCTAAGCAGGCCATTCACGTAGCTATTAGTCAACTTTTGGAACAGGATAAACTGGTAAAATTTGGCCGAACACCCAAAACTATTTACAGGCTTAAGGAAGAAACGAGAGTTGTTGCAGAAGACTTTAGCTACATATTCAAAGAGTCCCAAAAATATTTGACGGATAATTTTTTGCTCATAACCGAGATTGGAGAAATGCGCAGCGGTATAGATGGATTTAGTATTTGGTGTAAACAACGCAAACTACCGCTCGAAAAAACAGTAACTGAGTTTATAAAAACCAAACATAAGTACGATAACCATTTTAATAATATCGGCATTATTGATGGAACAGAAAAAATTCAAAATACTAAAGGCTATGATAAAATTTATGTAGACGATATATTTTATCTTGATTTTTACGCAATAGAACGATTTGGCAAAACAAAGCTTGGAACGCTGCTACACTATGCTAAACAGGGACAAAATAAGTTTCTCATGAAAATATTGCTTACTGCAATAAAGCCCCAAGTAGATCTTCTACTTAAAAAAAATAAATTTGATGTTGTGGCTTTTGTGCCACCAACCATAAGGCGAGAAGTGCAGATCATGAAATATATGGAAACCCATTTAAAAATTAATCTACCTAAAATTAATATTCAAAAGATTTCAGGGATTATCCCCGTTCCCCAAAAATCACTGAACAAAATTGAAGAGCGAATTAATAATGCAGAAAACACGTTTGCTGTTAATGAAACCATACAATACAAACACGTACTTTTAATTGATGATGCAGTAGGTAGCGGCGCTACCTTAAATCAAATAGCAGGTAAAATAAAGAAAAAAGGCATTGCTACTAAAGTCACCAGCTTGGCGATAGTAGGCAGCTTTAAAGGCTTTGATGTAGTAACCGACATTTAAAAATTATTAATCACTCATTATCAATATGAACGAAGAAGAAAAAACCTTAAACACTCAACCTACAAACTCAGCAGATATGGAAGTACATCACCACGCTCATGACCCGGCCGCGCCGCACCACAAAAAGAATTGGAAATCTTATTTCTGGGAATTTTTAATGTTATTCCTAGCGGTGTTTTGTGGATTTTTAGCAGAGTATCAATTGGAGCATAAAATTGAAAGAGACAGAGCAAAAGAATTGGCAAAAAGTTTTTATGAAGAGCTGAAAAACGATTCAGTTAACGTACAAGTAAAAACAAAAAACAGAATACGACAGGAAGAAGCATTAAAATATTTAGAACGATACTTTCAGGATAGTAGTCTTGCTAATCTTTCAAAAGAATTTCAAATAAGCTTTTATTATGGGTTGGTTATGCGTACACCATCTATGTTTGAGCCAAGAACAGTGGTTTTAGAGCAGTTAAAGAATTCTGGTTCGCTACGATATTTCAAAAATGATGAAATACAAAAACTTGTAGGAGATTTAATGGTAGCTATTAATAATATTCATGACCGTCAACATGTAGAAACAGAAGTAAGAAACAAATATATTTTTGATATTATAGTGCGTCACTATGACTATTCTTTTCATGACGAGTTGCGTAAAGAGGAAGTCGATTTTATAAAATCGGCGGAGAACTATGAAAAGAGTAATCGGTTTATTCCTTTTCAATTTAAATCTCCTGAGAAGTTTGATAAGCAGGGAACCATTAATGCTATTGGACTCTTCGGAAGAAATGCAATTAACTCAACCAGATTAACACACTATCAAAAATATGTTGATGTGAATACAGAATTACTTAAAGAATTGAGAAAAGAGTATAAACTCAATTCTTCCAAATAGCCCCCACACCAGCACTCCAACAGGCTTTATTGAATGAAGGAATATCAGTGTCTAAAATAATATTGCCCCTATTTTTTAACTGCTCCCAAGTAGCATTCATTTCTTTCATTTGATTTAAACTCGGCTGTGTTACAACGGGTAAATCGTGTTGCATTTGATTGATGAGGAATAAATAATTCGCAGTAAACTTATTCGGGAAATTTTCCGCATCATCATAGGCCTTTGATTTTCGTTGAACCATATCTTCATCCCAAGCTTTCATTTTTTTCACCAAGGCTTCACCCTCGGTTTTTATCGACGTATATTTTTCTTCAGCGGGTAAACTTTTGAGCATCGCAGCTATTTGCTCTCTTTTATTATTGAGCAATACTACCAGTTCATGCATACTTGTAAGCGCTGTTTCTACGCTATTAAGGGTTTGATGATAAAATGCATAATCTGCTGCGGTTGCATTGTATAAAGGGTTATACAATATTTCTGTAGCCGTACTTATTTCTTTATCACCCGCTTTTAAATGGAAAGTATATTTTCCAGGCGATGCTTTATGTGCCCTATATCCTGCTTCAACATATACATCTGGTACCCCCTTCATCGTTGGGTATAACATATTCCACACAAAACGATTTAATCCTTTTGATGTTGACAATGTTGGATCTGCTGGTGGCGCACCATCATATCTTTTATACGACTTATCTGGTGAGCTACTAAAAGTTCTAACCACATTTCCTTGCGCATCTTTTATCGTTAAGCGTATCTCTTCATTATCTTTTAAAGTAGGCAACTGATAATATAATACAATACCATTAGCAGGGTTAACACCGCGCGATCTATTCGCACCGCTAAAGTCGTCATCCGTTACATCTAAATCGCTACCACCGTTGGTAATTACAGCCGGGGTGGGTTGATAGAAAAATAAGGCACTATCTTTTTTATACTGACGGATTAAACTCAAATCATCCAATATCCAAAAAGCCCTACCCGATGTTGAAGCAATTAAATTGCCTTGATGGATTTTTAAATCGGTGATAGGTGTGTTGGGTAAATTTAACTGAAAAGAGGTCCAGTTTTTTCCGCCATTCCAAGAAATATACATACCTGTTTCTGTACCCGCAAACAACAAATCTTTTCTTTGCCCGTCTTCCCTAATTACCCTGGTGAATGCACCATCGGGAATACCCGCATCAATTTTTGTCCAGGTTTTACCATAATCGGTTGTTTTATACAAGCCGGGTTTATGATCGTTGAATTTATAGCGTGTTGTAGCAATATAAGCGGTTGCCTGATCAAAAGGAGAAATATCAATCGCATTGATTAAGCATTCTTGTAAGCCAGCGGGGGTAATATTCTTCCATGTTTTTCCGCCATCTCTAGTAATAGAAACCACGCCATCGTCACTACCGGTATAGATCACACCTTTTTCATTCGGGTGTTCTATCACATAACTTAAGGTTCCATAATTTTCTGCACCTACGGCCTCGTTGGTAAAAGGCACGCCAGGTTTTCCTTGTTTAGCTTTTTCGTTACGGGTAAGATCGGGCGATGCTTCTGTCCAAGTTTTACCCATATCCGTAGTTTTCAATAATAACTGACTACCATGATAAAAAACATTGGGTTCATGTTTACTCCAAATAATAGGCGCGTTCCAATTATACCGATACTTCATGTCTTTTGCATCCATACTCAAATATTGAATAGGCGATGGCATATTGTTATAAGCAGCTTTTGCTTTTGTATCTAACACTTCAATAGTGCCTTGATAAGATCCACCCATTACATATCTAGGATTGTTAGGATCGAAAGCCAAAAAAGCGCTTTCGCCTCCGGCTGAGCTAGTCCAGCTAGAACTACCAATACCATAACCACCTACTTCTCTACTCGCAATTTTAACTGATGTATTGTCTTGCTGACCACCATAAATATTATAGGGGAATTCATTATCAACGCTGATCCGATAAAATTGTCCGGTAGGCATATTACTCTGTGTGCTCCAGGATTTGCCTTTGTTGAAACTAACTGTTGCGCCGCCATCATCAGCGATGATTAGATTATTGCTATTCTTGGGATTGATCCACATATCGTGATGATCGCCATGCATGGTTGATAAATTAGTCCATGTTTTGCCGCCATCGGTAGAGCGAAGTGCTGGGGCGCTTAATACATAAATGGTTTGATCGTTTTGTGGATCGGGGAAGAGTTCTATATAATACCATGCGCGTTGAATAAGGCGATGATCGTTGGTAACTTGGCTCCAGTTTTTTCCGGCATTGTTAGAAACATATAAACCACCTGCTTCTTTTTCAAAATCACTTTCAATTAATGCATATACTTTTTCGGAATTAGATCTACAAACAGCAATACTCATTTTACCCATTTCTTTAGGAAGGCCATCGCTCATTTTTTCCCATGTATCACCTCCGTCTGCCGATTTATACAAACCGCTGCCAGGGCCACCGCTGATTATTTTCCAAGGAAGCCTACCATGCTCCCACATCGCAGCATAGAGGATACGTGGGTTATTCATATCCATTGATAATTCGGCGCAGCCCGTTTTATCGTCTACAAATAATACTTTTTTCCAAGTGTTGCCACCATCCGTAGATTTATAAATTCCTCTTTCAGCTGAGTTGCCGTATAGGGCACCTTGTGCCGCAACAAAAACAATGTTTGGATTTGTAGGATCGATGATGATACGAGAAATGTGCCTAGTTAAATCGAGCCCCACTTTCTTCCAAGTTTTTCCTGCATCCGTGCTTTTGTACACCCCATCACCCGAGTGCGTCATTACACCACGTATGGCATGTTCGCCAGTGCCTACATATATTACATTCGCATCTGATTCTGCTACTGCAATAGCACCGATGGTAGCCGTTTTAAAAAAGCCATCGGAGATATTATTCCAATTAATACCCATATCGGCAGTTTTCCATAAGCCGCCGCCAGTAGTACCCATATAATAGGTATTGATATCGCCGATTACACCCGTGGCAGCTACCGATCTTCCGCCTCTAAACGGACCAATACTGCGCCATTTCACGGGTTTAAAATAAGTATTGAGTTCATTGGTTACAGAATCTTTAGCGGATTGAGCATTGAGGCTACTAATAGTAGAAAAGCAAATAGAAGCAAGCAGAATTTGTTTAAGCATTGAAAACTATTTATACTGAAATATAAAGCATAAATTAGACACTTGTTTTAAAATGAGGTATTTGTTTTTTTAATTATTGCAATTCCTATAGGATGAAACCTACAAAAAATCAGCTCTTAAAAATTTCGTATCAGCGAATGATGGATGTAAGCATCCTGAACATGAAAGCACCGATTCGTTGGATCAATCAATATGTATCGGAATCAGTAACTGGTTTTGGTACGGCTGCAGATGAAAAAGTTAGGTCGCTAAAAGATTATCATAAGCTTATACAAGATGCGCGAAATCAATCAAAGGGGGTACCGTATAAAGCCGTGATTAAAACAGCCTATCGTCCTAAAATGCAGGGGGCATATCAGGCAGTTTTTAATGATGAAATTTTGGTAAGTATCGGCACAAAAAAAAATGCACACCATATTACATTATGGATGAGCACCGTGTTTCAGTGGGATGATCATAAATGGCAATTGATTTTATTTCATGGGTCGATGCCCAATCTTAATACCAGTTCTGAAGATACTTTTCATATTGAAGAAGCTACAAAAAAGGTAGTTGAGCTCGAACAAAAAGTAGCTGAGAAAACAGCAGAAATACAAGAACGAAATAAAGCACTTGAAATAGAAACAGCGTTAGAAAAAGTACGTGCAGTAGCAATGGGCATGAAGCAGGCAGATGATATGTTGCTCATCTGTAAAATAATTTCGGAGCAATTAACAAAATTGGGTGTGCAAGAAATACGCAATGTGCAAACGGCGATTTTTAATGATCGCGGTACGTATATGAATTATGAGTACTATGCCAAGCATAATAAAACGATTGTAACTGAAGTAGATTATAAGGGCAAGGGGGTTCATGCGAAGCAAAAAAAATTCGCACAAATCATGATGCACACTCGTAAGGCAATATATACAGAACAATTTAAAGGAGCGCAGTTAAAAAAATGGTATGCTTATCAAAAAGGAACTAATCAGCTTACTGATAAGTTTTTATTGAAAGCGCATTCACTCAATTATTACTGGTTTTCTT
>JBDKJW010000130.1:0-6646 GCA_039796395.1 Bacteroidota bacterium | reverse complement strand
AAGAGCTTCTTATCCATTTGTTGGAAAGTTATTTGATTTGGGTTGACTATTTGTTTGCCTGTGTATACATATAGTGTACTATCTAATTTTTGGGAGAATTGCTTTACTGTTTCAGGGTTATCCAAATAACGCATCATAGGGCCTACCATAGAGAAACAGCGAAAACTTCCATGCTGTAATTTTTGTTGGGCAGATAAAATAATGCTAAAAAATAGCAAGTAAGCAATTGTGATGGTAGTTTTCATATCATTGTATGCTAATTAAATATAGCCATCTTATGGTAAAACCAACAAGAATCATACCATCTAAAGAGTCTGTTTATTTAGACGGACCAAAGCCACGTATAAATGAATTCGGGTTTGCTTTTGAAATTTTATGGCAATTTATCAAAGGCTTCAGAACACTACATTTTGTTGGTCCATGCATTACTGTTTTTGGCAGTGCTCGTTTTAAAGAAGATCATCCTTATTATAAGGCGGCTGTTGATATGGGTAAAGCCATTGCAGAGTTAGGGTTCACTACCATGACGGGCGGCGGGCCTGGTATTATGGAAGCTGCTAATAGGGGGGCTTTTGAGAATGGAGGAACATCTGTAGGGGTAAATATTAAGTTGCCTTTTGAGCAGCATGTAAATCCCTATGTACATAAATCTGTTACGCTTAATTATTTTTTCATTCGCAAAGTAATGCTGGTAAAATATTCCTATGCATTCATCATCATGCCCGGTGGCTTTGGTACCATGGATGAATATTTTGAAGCACTTACCCTAGTGCAAACTAAAACCATTAATGATTTTCCCATTGTATTATATGGTAAGGAATATTTTCAACCACTGATGGATTATTGTGCCTTTATGGTGGAGCAAGGAACCATATCGCCAGAAGATATGAACCTGGTTTTATTAACCGATGATATCAGTGAGGCCATGCAACATATTGAACAATATGTAAAGAAGAATTTCACCGTGAAGAAGCGAAGAAGATTATGGTGGTTTTTTGAAAAAAATTAAAAATTTCGAAAAAGGGATTAAAGCTCAACGTAAGCCTTATTGTCGACTCAAATCGACAATTTTCGCATTTTTTGTCGAACCTAAACGACAAAATTATTTCCTCTCCTTTCCCCCAATCGTAAAGCCCAAGCTTAAAATCATTTCATAACAGCCAAAAGCCTGACTGGCTTTCCCTTCATATACCTTTAACCCCGAGTAGCGGGCATAATCTACTTTATTAGAAAACTCTAAGAAAACAGCATTTTGAAAGCTTAGTTTCAACGCACCTTCAACACCTACATTCCATCCGCCTAACTGAAAACCATCTTGATTAGCTTGGCCGAAAAAACTATTCTCCACATGCGGTATCACAGGGCCGATACCTGCTTTGGCTAAGGCATCTAAACGGAATTTCTTGTTTTTGGATTCCGCCCATTTCCAACGCTTTACAATATTAAAAAGTAAAAAATTGGCACCGTTATTTAAGTAATAGTAAGAGCCTGTTCCTTTTGAGAATAATACAGTAGAATCTACTCCACGGCCTTTATAAGTGCCTACCATCCGCATCGATTGTCCGTCTTGTATGATAAACTTAGTATGATCGAAATTTATCTCAAACGCAAGCCCCTTTTCTTGATTGAAAAAATAACCCAATCGATAATTGTATTGAGGAATACTCAAGGGCACATTAAAAATACCTTGATCCCAACCTACATTATCATGACCGATTACATTTTTTAATGTATAATTATTGCCTAAAGTGGGTTGATTCACTTTCACATTCGAGCGGGTGTACCATTCCTTATTATAACCCCAAGAAAAATAAAATTCTCCCTTCTTCTTTTTCTGCTGTGCAGTTGCTAATTGTATTACCAAGAGGAACATCAATAAGCTATATATCTTTTTTTGCATCGGTGCAAACTTACGCTAAGCTTCTAAATTCTGTTGCAACCATTTTGCCATAGTAGCTTCCGACTCTTCTTTTGCGGCTGCATAAGCAGTTAATTGATCGGTAGAAATTTTACCTACACCAAAATACTGACTCTGTGGATGTGAAAAATACCAACCACATACAGAAGATGCTGGATACATGGCTAAACTCTCCGTTAAGGAAATGCCCGTATTTTTTTCAGCTTCTAAAAGCGCAAATAACTTATATTTTTCTGTGTGGTCTGGACAAGCAGGGTAGCCCGGTGCCGGACGAATACCATTGTATTGCTCTTTTATGAGTTGCTCATTGGTTAGTGTTTCATTTTTATCGTATCCCCAGTACCCTTTACGTACATCCTGGTGTAAAGCTTCTGCAAAAGCTTCTGCCAATCTATCAGCCAATGCTTGCAACATAATTTTATTATAATCATCATGCACAGCTTCAAATGCTTTGATATGTTTTTCAATGCCATGAATGGTAACGGCAAAAGCGCCGATGTAATCTTCAATATGGTCCGCGGCGGCGGATGGAATATTTTTACTTAATTCATTAGGGCGGATAAAGTCGGCTAATGAAAGATTTGGTTGCCCGGGTGCTTTTTTTATCTGCTGACGCAGGAATGCTAGCGTTGTTTTTTTGTTATTTGCTTCCACAATCACCGTATCATTATTCGAAGCTGCGGGCCAAAATCCAATCACGCCTTTAGCAGTAAGCCATTGCTCTGCAATAATTTTATCAAGTAATGCATTCGCATCATTGTACAACTTGGTTGCTTCTGTACCTACCACACTATCAGTTAATATGTCTGGGAAACTTCCATGCATCTCCCAAGTAATAAAGAATGGTTTCCAATCGATAAAGCTGCGGAGTGTTGCTAAAGAAAAATTATCAAATGCTTTCGTGCCAGTAAATTGTGGCTTAGTAGGTGTATAGTTCCCCCAATCAATATTTACTTTATTATTCAGCGCTTCGGTATAAGTTAGATACTGCTTAATCGGTTTTTTATTTTCGAAGCCAATTTTTAAAGCTGTATATTCTTCTTGAACAGTTTGTAGAAAAGCTTTTTTCTGCTCGTTGCTTAGTAAAGAGCCTGCAACCGTTACACTTCTCGATGCATCAAGTACGTGTACAACACCTTCTTCTAATTCAGGTGCAATTTTTACAGCGGTATGCATGCGCGATGTGGTAGCACCCCCAATAAGTAATGGTTGATGCATTTTTCTACGCTTCATTTCTTTGGCAATATGTACCATTTCATCGAGAGATGGCGTAATCAAACCACTTAAACCAATAATATCTGCTTTTTCTTTCTGTGCAGTTTCTAAAATTTTATCAGCGGGCACCATCACGCCTAGGTCTATAATATCATAACCATTACAACCTAAAACAACGCCTACTATATTCTTACCAATATCATGTACATCACCTTTTACTGTTGCCAATAAAATTTTAGCAGCGCCGGCAGCTTCGGTGTTTGTAGTTCCGGCTAATGCAGCAGCTTTTTTTCTTTCTGCTTTCTCTTCTTCAATAAATGGAGTAAGTACGGCCACGCTTTTTTTCATTACACGCGCACTCTTTACTACCTGTGGCAAAAACATTTTACCAGAACCAAATAAATCGCCCACTATATTCATGCCATCCATTAAAGGCCCCTCAATTACATCCAAAGGTTTTGGATATTTTTGTCGCGCTTCTTCAGTATCTGCTTCAATATAATCAGTAATACCATTTACCAATGAATGCGCTAATCTTTTTTCAACGGGTTCATTTCTCCATGCCTCATCTTTTATTTCAACCTTACCTTTTGCTTTAACTGTTTCTGCATGGATAATTAATTTTTCAGTAGCTTCATTGTTATCATTATTTTTATTTAACAACACATCTTCACAAAGATCTCGTAACAAAGGATCAATTTCGTCATACACCACTAATTGTCCTGCATTTACAATACCCATATCCATACCAGCTTTAATGGCATGGAATAGAAATACGGAATGAATAGCTTCGCGCACATGCTCATTGCCTCTGAATGAAAAAGATACATTCGATACACCACCGCTTACTTTAGCCAATGGCATACGTCTTTTTATTTCACGCGTTGCTTCAATAAAATCTACGGCATAATTATTATGTTCTTCAATACCTGTAGCAACGGCGAATATATTTGGATCGAAAATAATATCCTGTGGTGCAAAGCCTACTTGTTCGGTAAGAATTTTATAAGCCCTACTACAAATCTCTACTTTGCGTTCCTTTGTATCTGCTTGTCCTACTTCATCAAAAGCCATCACAATTACGGCAGCACCATAAGCCTTACAAATAAATGCTTGTTCAATAAATTTCTCTTCTCCTTCTTTCATGGAGATGGAGTTTACAATACATTTTCCTTGTACGCATTTTAAACCCGCTTCAATAATCTCAAATTTCGAGCTATCGATCATGATCGGAATACGTGCAATATCAGGCTCACTTTGTAAGAGATTGAGGAAGGTTGTCATGGCACTAACACCTTCTAATAAGGCATCATCCATATTTACATCAAGTATTTGCGCGCCATTTTCTACTTGTTGTCGAGCTACTGAAAGTGCTTCCTCGTATTTATTTTCTTTAATAAGCCTTGCGAATTTTTTGGAACCGGTAACATTGGTTCTTTCACCCACGTTTACAAAATTTGTTTCGGGGCGAATAACTAATGGCTCTAAACCTGATAAGCGTAAGTATGGTTTGATCGTGTTCATGTATTATAAGCTTGGTTCCAAAACAGGTAAGTTGCGGGGTGCAATTTTTCTTACGTGATCTGCAATATGTTTGATATGATCTGGGGTTGTACCACAACAACCACCTACAATATTTACAAAACCTTCCTTGGCCCATTCCTCAATAAAATGGGCTGTTTCATATGGTTGTTCATCGTATTCGCCCATGGCATTAGGTAAGCCAGCATTCGGATAGGCCGATGTAAAACATGCAGCAATTTGAGAAAGTTCTTCAATATGACTTCTCATTTCTGCTGCCCCCAAAGCGCAATTCAACCCTACGCTTATCGGGTCGGCATGCATAACCGAGGTATAAAATGCTTCTAGTGTTTGTCCACTTAAAGTTCTTCCCGACGCATCGGTAATGGTACCACTAATCATAATCGGCAGTGGCTCCATTTTCTTATCACGGAAATATTTTTTTGTAGCATAAATAGCACCCTTTGCGTTTAGGGTATCAAAAATGGTTTCAATTAAAATGATATCTACACCGCCAGTAACTAGTCCATCTATTTGTTCATAATACGCAGTGGCTACCTCATCAAATGTTACAGCCCTAAAGCCAGGATTATTTACATCGGGGGAGAGGCTGAGTGTTTTGTTAAGCGGACCAATAGCGCCTGCTACAAATTTTGCAGGGCTGTTAGGATGCTCAGCTAAAAATTCTGTAACAGCATCTTTGGCACATTTTGCGGCGGCAACATTTAGTTCAAAAGCCAATGATTGCATATCATAATCGGCCATTGCAATAGTGGTGCTACTAAAAGTATTAGTTTCGATAATATCGGCGCCTGCACTTAAGTATTGCTTATGAATGCCTTTGATAATTTCAGGCTGTGTAATACAGAGTAAATCGTTATTGCCTTTTACATCACAATGCCAATCGGCGAAGCGAGTACCTCTATAATCTTCTTCGGTAAGTTTATGGCGTTGGATCATAGTACCCATAGCACCATCAATTACTAAAATTCTTTTTTCTAATTCTTTCCTCAGTTGCATACAAATTTATTTATGCCAAACCAGAGAAATCGAACAATAAAACGTAGGGAAGAAGTGTAGGTTACGTTTATTAGTTCTTCAACTCCGCTTTGGCGGGTGCCGGGTTGAACAATAAACAAATCTACCCGAACAGGATGCAAATATAAGCAGGGAAAGGGATTTAGCCAAATAACTACTGGTAAACACAGTTAATATCCGCGTTTACCTTTGAAGTTACGCCAGTGCCGTCTATTTTAAAGTCTTTCATCACTAAAGGGAATTTAGCAGTTACCGTTGGCTTACCGCTTTTTATAGTTATAGTGCCAGTAACAGTAATACTTTTTGTAACACCATGCATGGTTAAATCGCCCTTTGCGGTTGCTTTGTAAACGCCATCCTTCGTAAAGTTGATCTCTTTGAGATTGGTAATGGTTCCTTTAAAATCGGCACGGGGAAATTTAGTACTCTCCACATATTTATCATTGAAGTGTTCTTGCATTTCTGCTAATTCAAAACGAAAACCTTTCATCAATAAGCTGAAGCTAATGATTCCATTATCGGCTAATCTGCTCGTTACTTCGTTATTCACTGCTTTCACCCCATCATCATCTGTAGCCAGGAAACTAATTTTTCCATTACGCGTACCGAATTGTTTTTGGGCGTTTGTAATTGTTGAAAGGGCTGTACAAAAAGCCACAAATAATATCACTTTCTTCATGTCTACTTATTTACTTGGTTACTTATTCTACTTTTAAACCGTCTCCGGTCTACCGTCTACGGTCTATCCTCCCTCACCCCATCATTAATCACCACATTGGCATCCGGAATATAACCTGTGCAAATACCTTTAATGGTGATTTTATCTCCTTCTTTTACATCACCTGGTTTTTCTTTGCAGGTACAATTTACCACTACAAAAGTATCTGCGGTTTTAAAATCTATAACCGTTTTGCCGTCTTGATTGGTGGATACAGCTACCACTTCGCCAGAAAC
>JBDKJW010000129.1:0-6649 GCA_039796395.1 Bacteroidota bacterium | reverse complement strand
TATTCATGATAGCGTTAAAGTTTCGAACTATTTGCAAGGTGTCTTTCTCTTTCAAAAAAACGGATGCATCAAATAATTTTCCGGAGCCTATGTACAATTTCTTAAACACGGCCGGTAGCTGTTCGTATCTCACACAAACGGGCAAAATACGAAGCGCTTTCGATCCTTTATACTCTATTACAATTCGAGCCGCCCCTTTTTTAAACGGCTGTAATTCATGCGTGAGCATACAAATACCTTCTATAAAAATCAATACAATGCCATGGGCATTTAAAACTGCCTGCACTTTTTCAAAGCTATTGGCATTCAAATAAAGCTTCTCTCTTCCTTCCCGCATCCTGTAAATAGGAATCATATTCAACCCTTCCAAAAGAAACCGATAGCGCTTTTTTGCAAATGCATCCCCTCGCGCCAAAAAGTGTACTGGGTATTTACAGGCGGCGCCTATAATTATCGCATCTAAAAAAGAATTGGGGTGATTGGCTACTAATAGCAGTGGCCCCTTCGTAGCAAATAATGATTGCAATTGAACTATTCTTTTGCTAAAAAAAATTTTTAAAAGAAGTGTTGTTGCTATTTTAAGTAGATAATACAATTGCTTATTGATATATTATTTTACCCGTTTGCTTTTCAGAATAATCTGGAAAAATAATATCAAAATCAATACGATAATTCCCCGGTTGAGAAAAGTTGATTTTGAAATTTTGCTTAAACGTTTTTCCTGCCGATACTAGAAGTTTCATTTTACCGGTTTGCAAAATTTCTTCTCCTGCATTTTTTATTTCATATACAATAATACCCTCTTGCGCTGTAATGAGGTTGTTTTTAGCAACGAGCAAAAATGTAACTGGATGCTTTTTTGAAAAGTTTGCATTTGTAGGCATCGGATATATAGTAATTTCAAGGGCACTATACATTTTTCCTTGCTGGGCAATCGCCGGTAAGGCAAAATATATACACAACAGCAAACAACCGATTATTTTGGGGGGAGCCTGCATAAAACCATTTAATGATTTTGGGATTTAAGGCAATTTAATGATGAGGAATAAATTACCGCCAAACCCAATTCCCATATTTGTACCATACAGCGTGTAAAAAGCCTGAATAAAAGGCGTAATGGTACGGGTTATTTTATGGCCATATGCCATGGTTAATCTTCCCGACGTAAAGTTTTTATTGATTAATACATTCTGATTAAATCCTGTATTTGTACTATTTGAAGTTTGGTGGTTAAATGTGAATGTAACCATACTATATTTATTCAACTGCTTTCCAAATGTGGCCGATCCACCAATTTGTTCTGGTCCATCACTAAAATCGATATATCGCGTATATGTACCCTCAATAACAGCAAAGCTTTGTGGGGCGGGTGTAAAAGAATAATTGATCGCTCCTTGAAATCCTTTCGAACCAAATCCCAAATAAGGCGTATTCGTATTTTGGTAGGCAGGCATTATTACGCCTGCCTTTAAGGTTAGATGTTTTTTATACAGTTCCGATGGAAAGTGATAGGACAATCCAATTGCAATATCACCGATACCTGCATTTGTTTCTCTTTTGCCGCTGCTAATTAAGTCTTGCATAATAAATGGTACGCCTACCGTTAAATCTAATCTCCGCGTAATACCATGTAATGCCGTTAAACCAATTGTGTGTGATTTGAAATTATCTCCCGGTACAAACTTTGCTACTTTCCCCGTTGAATCAAAATATTTTGATGAATAGAAAAATCCATATGATAAAATCATACTTGTTCTACCCTTGCCAACTGGCCAATCTGCGCGAGAAGGAGTAGCACAATTGATAGCAAGTAATAATATGATTATTCTTTTCAAAATCATTTTCTATTTATCTTTTTTACGGCCATTTCGGCAAACCATATACTCACTAATGCTTGATGGCTTTCTGGAACCTCATGTCCCAACTTAGGAAATATATACAAGTCGCTTCTTGCTAAAACTGCTGGGCTCATTTTATTATAGGCGGCAATTTGGGGGCCTGGCGGACAAAATGGGTCTAATAAGCCAACTGCATATAAAACTGGGCATCGAATACCGGGCATAAAATTTTGCAAATCAAAATAATTCAGGGTTTCCAATATATGCTCTTGCTTAACACCCTTATGCTCTTTTTCGTAGTCTACTAAATTCTTAATTGGGAAGCTTAATTCTCTTTTCGTTAGTCCAATTGAGTAGGTGTTTTTCCAATCTGCAAATACTGGGTTATTGGCAACTACGGCATTTACTTTTCCTGGCATTAATGCGGCGGTAACCAATGATAGGGTTGCGCCTTGGCTACCCCCAAAAGCAATTACTCTTCCCAAATCAAACCCCATATCACCATGGCTGTGAATAAACTCAAGCGCGCGCACACAATCCATATATATCCCTTTGTATAAATACGCGTCTTTATCTTCTAATCCTACTGTTATCTGTTCTTTATTTTCTGGGTTAATTTGTTTATAAACTTTAGGGTCAATTCCTCTTACATTAACGGTGAAAATTACATAGTCGTCGTAGTAAAGCGGGTTCAATGGAATTTTATACCCTCCATAACCAATTAATACCGGGTATTTTCCTTTGGGCTTGGGTATAGAAAGCCATCCGTATGCATTGATATTTCCCAATGATACCCACTCCACTTTATATACATTATGAAAATATGTACTTAGGCCTTCATCGAGTGTTATTTTAAACTGTGGATCTATTTGATCAAGTTCAGTTTTTGTTGCTTTCCAGAAATCTTCAAAATCGGGTGGTCTTCTATACGGTGTTCCAAAACTTGCAATACGATACCCAAAAGCATGCAAGCTTGTATCATCATATGTAGTTGTATTTAGGGCTGCTTTTATGTTATATATTCCAGGGTCGCTAATGGGGGGTAGTGTCATATTAAAACTCTTCTGGCCCCTTTTTCCTAATTTAATTTTTACTTGTTTTTTATTCAGTTCTTTACCGTCTTCGGTTTCAACAATTAGGGTAAACGTTCCCTCTTGTTTACGCTTATATTTATTTTGAATATTGATGCCGTATTTAATGGCATTACCATTCATAAAAATGCCATCTTTTTGTGTTGGTTTTACTTTTACAATAATCTCTCCTTCTTCCTCATCACTCCCTTCTTCATCGCCATGTCCCTCATCTGCATGCGTAGCTTCTTCATGATTTTCTTTTTCTGCTTCTTTAACCAACTCTTGTTTGGCAATTGGTGGTCCTGGCCGTACATTATCTGCCGTCCAGTTTTGAATATAGGGGTTTGGCACATTTTCCCTTCTATCTTTGGGTTTACGCGGAGGGCCACTATAGGTAAAGCCCCTAGTGAATGTTTCGTTATATTCTGTAAGATCAATGGTTGCTGTTAGAGAATACGTGTCTTCGTCGTCTACATTCACTTCAAAAGAGGAAACCAATGTTTTTTTTGCATTTACCCTAACATCTAAAGAACTAGTAAGTACTTCCTCGCCCTTACCATTTACCACTTTATAAATAATAGTGCCTTCTTGATCTGAAGAAAAATTATTCCTTAATCCAATTCTGAACTTAACTGGCTTTCTTGCTGAAAAACTGGCTTTTTTATTATCTGGTTCAAGCAAAATTTCAACTCCTTTTTGTTCTGCTTTTGCTTTTCTTTGAAAAGCAGCAGCTTCAACAAAAAAAATATTTGCTACTAAAAAGAGTAGTGCTTGAAGTGTAAGAATATAATATGACCTTACGGTTCTCATGAACTAATTATTTTGTTCGCTTTTCCAATAATGCAGATTTTCGGATATAGAGGTTCACCGGCTCTTCTATAAACTTGTATAGAATAATTGATACAATATTGAGCAAGATAAAAACCGTCCCAATCGATACGAAAGCGTAATCGATATGCTCCGATAACCACCAATATTCTTTCGCGTCTAACCATGCAAAAAAACCATCGGTGCTTTTCTCGCTGAATTCACTTGCTAGTTTAGAAATGAATCCAATATGTATCAGGTAGAAGATGTAGGAACTCTTACCTAATAATTGCATCAAAGGGGCGGATAACAGATATCGAATCAACGATTTTTCTTTCATTAATCCATAGAAGAACACTACTACACCAATAGGCAAAACCACATTATTGGCGAAAATACCTACAGGTTGGTACAATCCAAATGGGGTTATTTCATCTATCGGCTGCGTAGCCATAATGGCTATTCCGCCTGCAATTCCAAGTATCCCCAATATCGTAAACAATGGAAATCTTTTGATCGTATCATCGCTTTTTAAAATAATAAGCGCTAGGCCCATCCCCATAAAAAACTCAATACATCTTCCCAAAAAAGTATAGAGAAACATAAATTTAAAATTGCCAAAAAAACCAAAGAAATTTACATTACTAAAAATGAGTACCAGTAAAGAGCCCACCCCAATTAAAATCAATGGCAAATAAATAAATGCTGATTTTCTTTTTTTCATATGCATGAAAAAAAATGGTGCTAAAAAATAAAAACACTCTTCAACGGTTAGCGACCAGCCCTGACTAACACCCGTAAACTTCAGCTCATCAAAAAAACCTCGAAGAAAAAAAATATTCATTAGTAGAATTGTTACCGGTGCCGATAACCCGTTTTGAACACCTGTATCGCCGATGCTCCAGAAATAAATAAATGTAGCTATCGTTAGAATTAAGTACATCGGATAAATCCGTGCAATTCTATTTTTGATATATTTTCTAAACCAAGTACCACTAATTTCACAGGTATCGTAGTAACGCAAACAAATTAAGAACCCGCTCAGTACAAAAAAGAGGGTAACCCCCATATGAAATTCATTGAGCGTTCTATAAACAACATAAGAAAACTCTTTCCTGTTAAAGTGATGAAAGAAAACCAAAAATGCCGCAATAGCTCTTACTCCGGTAAGGGCTGGTATATATACGTTTGATCTCATACACGATCTCGAACCGGTACTACAGTTTTGCCACCAATGATATTGATCCGCCTCCGCCCTTCCCTGTATTTTTTCCGGTTATATCTGAGAAGATAGTAAAGAAAATTTGATAGTTCTGATCAATTTTTCTTCCATATCCTGTTGATAATCTGAAATAAGAAAACTGACGATTTAAAAATAAGTTATTAGGATTGAACACATTAGATGAGCTTGTGGAGTTCACTGCGTTTATTGAAAATGTTAACTTATTTAAATCATCTAACGGAACTCCGAATAATGCATCTACAAACAATTGTGTTGGTCCTTCTGAGCTAAAGAATTGTCTTAGTCCGGCAGTAACATCATAGTATGTGTTTCTTAACCGTTCTCTATTTGTTCCCGAGAAGCCCAACTTTACTTCTGCGCCTACTTGCTGAAAACCCGTGTAGGGAAGCTTCCCCGAATTATTAGAATATAGCGGAACAATTAAAGAGCCCGTAACAGTTAAAAATTTATAATAATCAAAGCTGTTTAATAAGTAAGATAGTCCAACCGTGGCGTCTCCAAAACTTGAATTTTGTTCTACAAAATTACTTTCTTGTCGGCGTTGAATTACATACGGCAAATTGGCTACAAAATCAACTTTATCCGATATGCCAAAGCCGCCATAAATACTAAAATAGTGTGAGCTAAATTTTCCATTATTACTAAAGGCCGTATAATTACCGTCTTTATCCCAGTATCCTTTAGCCTGGTATAAATTGTACGATGGCACCAATAAATATTTTCCTCTTCCGATCGGAAAGCCTGCAAAACTTTGTACCACAATAAATAATGCAATCGCCACCAATAGCTTTTTTTTCATAGCTTCTTTTTTACTATAATATTTTTTTGATCCAATAATTTTCAAATGAGTAGTACACATAGTTCATGCCCTCTTCATCCGGCGACATGTATATTTCTCTATTATCAATTCTGATTTGGTTGTATAATGCAATGGCCGCCTGTGGCGGACAAACAGTATTCTTCATATTATGACCAAACAATACTTTGCATCGAATATTGGGTGCAAAATTTACAGGATCAAAATAATCCCAATTTCTAAACAGGTTTTCTTTATTTAGCCTGTTTCGGGGATTATTAATATATGCTTGAAAATTAAGTACAGGCCAAGGTTTTACCTTTTGTGTTTCTGCCATAAAAAAAAGTGTGCGCATATCAACATACACCGGCCGCTCCAATACGCAACCTTGCGGTCGATTATCTAAGGATGCTACAACTGCCGCAAGCGTGGCTCCTTGTCCTTCCCCTTTTACAATTACTTTTTTAATATCTAATTTCAAATGTTCATGCCGATAAATAAATTCTAATCCACGCAGCGCATCCATATAGGCCCCTCGATAGATGTATTTATTTTTATCGTTTAGGTTGATGATATTATAGGTATTGAAATCGGCATTGGTATTGTCTTTGCTATTCCCATGACCGCGCACATTGATTCTAAAAACGGCCATATCTTTTCGCAATGAATCGGGGCGCATATCTTGCAAATAACCCGGTAGTTCATACATTACTTTGAACTTCCCCTTTTCTTTAGGTACCGATAACCAACCTCTAATTGTTTGATAATCGAGTGATTGAAATTCTACTAAAAAAACATCTACATCCCTAGTGCTTTGATCGCCCCTGCGCGTTACGCGAAACTTAGGATCGATATTGATCAGGTCTCTTTTTGCATCCTCCCAAAACTGATC
>JBDKJW010000128.1:0-6714 GCA_039796395.1 Bacteroidota bacterium | reverse complement strand
ACTCTTCGATTGTTATTTCTCGTTGGTTTCCGAAAACCGAAACAGGTAAAGCACAATCTGCCATTTGGGCGGCAGCTCGCATTGGTGGAGCATTGACTCCCCTTGTTGTCATTCCGCTTGTGCATTCGTTGGGTTGGCGAATGGCTTTTGCTGTCTTGGGAATGGTTGGTGCTGTATGGGCTTTTTCGTGGTATTTTTGGTTTCGTGATGAACCCTCAGAAAAAAGTGGTATTTCGGAAGAAGAAATAAAAGCAGCATTAAAATTAGTATACGAACGAATGAAAATTGTAGTAGAACCAAGTTGCGTGGTACCACTCGCCGCTGTTTTACGAAATAGAAATTTATTTAGTGGTAAGAAAACGGGTATCATCCTTACCGGTGGTAATGTTGATTTATCAAAATTTTCAGCTTGGTTTGTATAAGTTATGAGTACAAATAATACATACGATGCAATTGTAATTGGCTCAGGTATTAGCGGAGGATGGGCTGCCAAAGAATTGTGTGAGAAAGGATTGCGTACGCTAGTTTTAGAGAGAGGAAAACCCGTAGAACATAAGAAAGATTATCCTACTGCTATGTTGAATCCATGGGATTTTCCGCATCGCAATAAAATTCCACCACCCGAAGCCGATAAGAGTCCGATCGTTAGTCATTGCTATGCTTTTTCTGAAGCAACAAAGCATTTTTTTGTAAAGGATTATGAGCATCCATATGTACAAGAAAAACCATTTAGTTGGATAAGGGGTTATCAGGTAGGCGGTAAGAGTTTATTATGGGCAAGACAAACACAACGTTGGAGTAAATATGATTTTGAAGGCCCATTAAGAGATGGATATGCTATTGATTGGCCTATTCGATATCAAGATTTGGATAAGTGGTATACGCATGTAGAAAGCTTTGCTGGTATCAGTGGAAATAAAGATGGGTTAGATGTATTGCCTGATGGAGATTTTTTGCCTCCTTGGCAATTGAATGATGCGGAGAAAGAAATTCAGCAAAAAATTATGGCGGCTTACCCAGATAGGTATGTAATACAAGGACGATGCGCCCATTTAACAGCACCAAAACAAATACATATTGATCAGGGTAGGGGCCAATGCATGGCGCGTAATTTATGTGAAAGAGGTTGTCCGTTTGGCGCCTATTTTAGTTCAAACAGCAGCACCATTCCTGCTGCTCAAAAAACAGGTAATTTTTGGTTACAGCCAAATGCAGTGGTTGATTCTTTAATATATGATGAAACAGAAAGGAAAGTTACTGGCGTTCGTGTAGTAGATGCAATTACAAATGCAGTTACGATCTATTATGCACGTATAATTTTTGTAAATGCCGCTTGTTTAAATACCAATCTTATTTTACTTAATTCCAAAAGCAATCGCTTCCCTAATGGATTAGGAAATGATGCTGGATTATTGGGTAAGTTTATTGCATTCCATAATTATAGAGGCACGATCACTGCCGCATATGATGGCCCGTTGGATAAATATTATTTCGGAAGAAGGCCAACACAGGTTATGATGCCTAATTTTAGAAATGTGTATAAGCAAGAAATGGATTTCAAGCGTGGCTATATGGTACATTTTAGTGTAAGTAGGGGTAGGGGCGTTCCTGTAAACGACCTTGGGGTATCATTGAAAGAAAGTTTATCGGAGGCAGGTGGATGGGGCGTATATATGATGATGCAGGGTGAAACAATTCCGAAAGAAACCAATAAAGTTTATTTAAGTGATTATGAAAAAGATGCTTGGGGTATTCCTCAATTAGTGATGGATGTTAGTTATGATGAAAATGATGAAAAATTGTTAGCTGATTTTTTTCAAGAAGGCAAAGCCATGTTGGAGAAAGCGGGCTGTACCAATATTCAAACACATGATAGCAAACAAGCGCCAGGCTTAGATATACATGAAATGGGAGGCGTGCGTATGGGGCATGATCCTGCCCATTCATTATTGAATGAGTGGAATCAATTACATCAATGTAAAAATGTTTTTGTTACCGACGGTGCTTGCATGACTTCTACTGGTACACAAAATCCCTCACTTACATTTATGGCTATAACGGCACGCGCTGCCAATTATGCTGCGGAGCAATTCAAAGAAAATAAATTATAGTTATTTTAATTTCCACAATTGGCCTTCATATAAGAAGGGTTGAAACCCTATGTAGTATTTATCGGGCTCTGAAGTGAATTCAAAAACCTTGTCATAATTTTTTCCTAATTCAGCAAACATTTTCGACTTGCTAAAAAACCAACATGGATAAGAAACATCAACACCATAAAATATAGGAGGTACATTTTGAATGGTTATGCGGTCTTCGGTGGTTGCTGTATACCCAACATAATCTAATAGCAAATAGGGAATTGTTTTAGGTATTGTTGTAAGGAATGCGTAAGGGTTTTCAAAATATTGGATGGCGTTACAAAAAAGTATAATTTGGGGTTTGTGATTTTGCAAGCATTCCTCAATGGAGTAGTAAAATTTTAATTGATCTGTTTCAAATTCCTTTTTACCAATAGCTACATAATTTGCTTGCTCTATAATACACCAGTTTAGTTTTTGAATACTTTTTAAGAAAGGAATATTTTGAAAATAAGTAGTGCCAAGTGAGCCCCCCATATCAATAAGTGTAAGCTCTCCATTATGCTGTGCTGCTATCCATAACAAAGTACTTAATAAAGGGAAATTCATTTTTGGTGTATCATATTCAATGCCATCCCTTTCATACGGAATTTCCTTATCCCGTACTTTTTTTGTAGTTTGAATAATGCGTTCAAGGATTTGAGTAGCATCATACCCCGTTGATTTTTGTTGAGCTTCTGTAAAAGAACTATAAGCCCCCTTCCAACCATATTGTAAGCTGTACCAACGAAGCGTATGTGCAATAGGTGGCACTAATTGTTTGAGTAAGTAATGCATAAACTACTTTAATTGTTCAGTCTTTACCTCATGCAAATAATCAATGCTTTTGCCTCTTGGTATACTTAAAGAAACCCAATTATCGCCCTTGAATATTTTACCGAGATATACGATTTGCCCTACATGATAGGGATAATGTGCTAACTGCCGTAGTATCGCATCATACACTAATAATGGTTCGGTACGAATGGTGATTGTTTTTAACAAATCTTCTTCAGTTAAGCTATTAAGCGTATCAAGAAAACACGTCCAGCCTTCTTCCCAAAACGATAATATATCTGCTTTTGAAAGCTGCATGGGTTCAAATTCAGCATCTCTTTTCCGCCATTCTTTTTCTCCGTCTTCAGTAAGAAAGTTCGTCCACCTGCTAAGCATATTTCCATACATATGCTGTACAATTACAGCAATACTATTACTATCTTTTACTGGCTCTTCAAAAAAGTGAGCTTCTGTAAGCTGAGCAAATGTTTTATCACCCAACTCTTTATAATAGTTGAATCGTTTGATTATATCCTTTAAAAAACCATTGCCTAGTTCATTCATTGCTAATTATTGATTATTAATTACTGCCCACTAAAATTTTATGCTTGCCACGCGCAAGGCCTGACGCTACGGTCTACGGTCTATCGTCTATCAAAACCCCGCCACTGAATCATCCCCTCTTTTGTCTGCTGCTACTTCTTTTCTTTTATTGGGTAAAATGCGTATTCCTTCTGTTCTTCCAATACTTCCTCTTTCTATAAATTTATAGCCCCTTTTTTCTAAATCTTTTTTTGTGCTTGGATTAAAATCATTTTCAATCATAATAATATCGGGTGTCCACTGATGATGAAATTTTGGCTTATCAATAGCATCGCCTATTGTCATATTATGATCGATCACATTTACAATTGCTTGATAAACGGAAGTAGGTATAGTTGTTCCGCCCGGCGTACCAATTACTATATAGGGTTTGTTGTCTTTTAATACTAAGGTAGGTGTCATAGAACTCAACATTCTTTTACCTGGCTGAATTGCATTAGCATCACCGCCAACAGCACCATACATATTGGCTACGCCGGGTTTTATGGAAAAATCATCCATTTCATTATTGAGTAAAAAGCCTGCACCACCCACTACCGTTCTTGATCCATACGAGCCATTTAGGGTAGTAGTTACAGAAACCATATTACCTTGGGCATCTACAATGCTTAAGTGCGTAGTTTCCTCACTTTCTTTTATTTGACCTGCTTTAATAAGCGTACTACTAGTTGCTTTAATCGGGTCATAATCACGCATTCTTTCAGCAATATAAGCATCGCTGATAAGTGTTTTAACGGGTACTTTCCAATAATCAGGATCTCCCATATGTTCGGCTCTATCTGCATATGCCCTGCGCTCGGCTTCAACCATCAAGTGAACACTTTCTGTTGTTTGAAAACCATATTTAGCAACAGGGTATTTCTCTATCATTTTTAGCATCTGCGCTAATAATATACCCCCGCTGCTGGGAGGTGCAAAACTGATTACTTCATGATTCCGGTATTTGAAATTTATTGGTTTTCTGAGTTTAGCTGTATAATTTTTGAGGTCGTTCAATGAAATAATACCATTGCCTCTTTGCATTTCAGCTACTATTAGTTCAGCTGTTTTTCCTTCATAAAAGCCACGCGCGCCTTGTTCTTTAATTCTTTCTAAAGTGGCTGCTAATTCTTTCTGAACCAATGTATCACCAACCTTCCATTTAATGGGGGTTACAAATGCTGTGGGTTGGGTGCTATTTTTTGTAATCGCTTCTCTAACACTGTTGATACTTGATGCTTCTTTTTCTGTAAGCAAATAGCCATGCGCAGCAAGATCAATCGCAGGCTGAATCAATTGTTCGAATTTTAGTTTAGCATAAGGCATGGTGGCAAATAAACCGGCAACAGTACCCGGAATACCTGAGGCCAAATCTCCGTTTTGGGAGAGCGTCAATTGTGCATTACCAGCCTTATCTAAATACATATCTCGGGTTGCTTTTTCAGGAGCCGACTCTCTATAATCGATCCCAATCAATTCTCCATCTTGTTTGCGTGCTAATAAAAAACCGCCGCCGCCAATATTCCCAGCATTTGGATACACAACTGCCAAAACCAGTTGTGTGGCAATAGCTGCATCAAAAGCGTTCCCTCCTCTCTTCATAATTGCAGCGCCAACCATACTAGCTAATGGATGGGCACTACTTACAGCTGCCTGCTTAAACTCAGCTCTTTTTACAACAGTATAGTGAAAGGGATCAACCTCTTTACCAGCTCCAACAAAGGAAAAATTGCTTTGTGCGTGTACATGAATGCCAAAGGCAACAACACAAAGAGATAATATTGATTTTCTCATGCCCCAAATTACTAATTTTTAAGTATCCGTTCATCCAATTCTTGGAAACTTCTGTCTGAAAAATGTGTTTGATTTTACCGAATACAGTACATTCATGCCTCATTATTTGATTATGAAGAAATTTTTGTTAGTTACAATTTTAAGTATTTCTCTGAGTGCCTTAATGGCACAGGGCCTACAAAGTCCGGAGCAGTTTTTAGGATATAAAGTAGGTACTAGGTTTACCCGCCATCATCGTATCGTTGAATTTGCAAAAGCTATTGCGCAGGCAAAGCCAGATATGGTGAAGATTGAAAAATATGGTGAAACGAATGAAGGGAGGGAATTGATGTTGGCATTTGTAAGTAGTCCGGAAAACTTGCAAAAGCTGGATTTAATTCGGATCAATAATTTACGTTTAGCTGGTTTAGCAAAAGATCGGATGGCACCGCAAACTGAAACAGCACCAGCCATTGTATGGTTAAGCTATAACGTACATGGTAATGAAGCAGCTTCTTCGGAAGCTTTTCTATTAACGATTCATGCATTGGTAGATCCTAATAATGCACAAACAAAAGAGTGGTTGAAAAATACGGTTGTAATAATGGACCCCTGTATTAATCCCGATGGGAGAGACCGCTATATCAATTGGTATAATTCAGTAGTAGGTAGTGCTTATAATACGGATCCTATATCTCGCGAGCATGCCGAGCCCTGGCCCGGTGGAAGAAGTAATCACTATAATTTTGATCTAAATAGAGATTGGGCTTGGCAAACACAGGTTGAAACTCAACAGCGTATTAAAAAATACAAGGAGTGGATGCCACAAATACATGTAGATTATCATGAACAAGGGTTTAATGAACCTTATTATTTTGCGCCTGCGGCAGAACCACTTCATGAAGTAATTACGCCTTGGCAAAGAGAGTTTCAATATACAATTGGTCGAAATCATGCCAAATACTTCGATAGTAATAATTGGTTATTCTTTACCAAAGAGCGATTCGATTTGTTGTATCCATCGTATGGAGATACGTACCCTGTATATAATGGTGCTATTGGCATGACTTACGAGCAAGGGGGTATACGGGCTGGTTTGGGTATTATAAATAATGATGGCGATACGCTTACTTTGGTTGATAGAGCGCAACACCATTTCACTACTGGATTATCTACCATTGAAATGAGTGCTAAGAACAAACAAAAACTAGTGGCGGAGTTCAAGCAATTTTTTGATGATAGCAGAAATGCAAAAAATACAGAATATAAAACCTATGTATTTACAGCTAAAGATGAAAACAAACTAGCCGCATTAAAAACATTACTTGATCAAAATGGAATTGAATATGGTAGCTTATCAACTAAAACATTCCGTGGGTTTAATTATTTTACAGGTAAAGATGATGCTTTTACAGATGAAGGATTTCATATAGCTGTGAGTGCTTACCAACCTCGATCTATA
>JBDKJW010000127.1:0-6729 GCA_039796395.1 Bacteroidota bacterium | reverse complement strand
GAGAAAAAAATCACGGGTTGTTTTACAGGTGCTTACGCTATCAATCCCTTCAACCAACAAAAAATACCTATTTGGATTTCGGAGTATGTACTTGCTGGCTATGGTACAGGGGCTATTATGGCAGTACCTTGCGGCGATGAGCGCGATCATAAATTTGCAGAACACTTTAATATCCCTATCACCAATATTATAGGTGATCACTACAATGGCAAAGAAGCTAATGCAACAAAAGATGCCGCACTTACGAATAGCGATTTTTTAAATGGCATTATAATGCGTGATGCTATTGGTATTGTAATTGATAAATTAGTAGAAAAAGGAATTGGTAAACGCAAAGTGAATTATAAAATGCGCGATGCGGCTTTTAGTAGGCAACGTTATTGGGGCGAACCATTTCCTATTCAATGGAAAAATGGTGTTGCCTATCCTCTACCTGAATCTGCATTGCCATTACTATTGCCTGAAGTAGATAGTTATAGTCCGGGGCCAGAAGGGGAAGGGCCACTTGCTAATATTCCTGCTTGGGTAGCGCAGGAATTAGAAACGAATACCATGCCGGGCTATGCTGGCAGTAGCTGGTATTTCTTGCGTTATATGGATCCTGCGAATGATGCAGAATTTTGTAATAAACAAGTAAGTGATTATTGGAATCAGGTAGATTTATATATTGGTGGAACAGAGCATGCGGTGGGGCATTTATTGTATAGCCGTATGTGGACGAAAACCTTGCACGACTTAGGTTATATAGGATTTGATGAGCCATTTAAGAAGCTTTTGAATCAAGGAATGATTCAAGGAAGTTCAAGGTTTGTGTATAGGTTGATCTCAACAAGTCCGTATACATCTTCTGAGTTTGAATACCCAATTTTTCTATCCTATAAATATTACGAACTGTTTATAAAACATGGTTTTCTTTCAAGAGAAACACTTGAAGATTTATTGAATGATAGATTTAACGGTGATTGGAAAAAACCAACAGGTAAACAAGGCGAAGGAGTTAACACGCTCAATCCTATCAGAGTTGACGTTAACATGGTTGATGGGTATGAACTAGATTTAGAAGCCTTTAAAAAATGGCGGAATGGGGAATATGCCAATGCTATTTTTGTTTTAGAAGATGGAAAATATATCTGTGGGGCAGAGGTAGAGAAAATGAGTAAGTCGAAATTCAATACCGTTAACCCCGATATGTTGGTGGAGAAATATGGCGCCGATACATTCAGAATGTATGAAATGTTTCTAGGCCCAGTAGAGCAAAGTAAACCTTGGGACACTAAGGGTATTGAAGGGGTGCATCGTTTCTTGAAAAAATTATGGCGTTTGTTTTATGACGAAGTAAAGGGCCAACAGTGGGTAGACGAACAACCTACGGCTGCCGAACTGAAAGTATTGCATAAAACCATTAAGAAAATTGAAGAAGATACAGAACGATATAGTTTTAATACGGCAGTAAGTACTTTCATGATTTGTGTAAATGAGTTAAGTGATTTGAAATGCCATAAAAAATCAATACTTGAACAAGTATTGATTATGCTTACGCCTTATGCGCCACATATTGCCGAAGAACTCTGGCATCTATTGGGGAATGAAGGGTTAATCTTAGATGCTCAATTCCCCGTATATAATGCTACTTATACAACGGAAAGCAGCAAAGAATATCCTGTGAGTATCAATGGTAAAGTAAGAACTAACATAAATATTGGTTTGGATCTTAGTGCAGAGGAAATACAGGCAATTGTGTTACAACATGAAGTAATACAGAAATGGGTAGAAGGAAAGGAGTTAAAGAAATTTATTTTTGTGAAAGGAAAAATGATCAATGTTGTTATTTAAACGCGTATTAGCGCTTGGGTTATTTTTTACATGTTCTTTTGTACATGCACAAGATAGTACACGGCCTTCGCCAAGGAAAACCTTGCGCAATCTCACTAATCCTGATTCTATAGCCTTGATTAATTTCAAGATTATTCCAATTCCTATTATCACTTCTAGTCCGGAAACAGGCGTACGGTATGGTGGTGCGCTAGAATATTTCTTTAATTCAAAAGAGGGAAAATCGGAGGCGCGGGGTTCTTATGTACACGGGCAAATGACCTACAGCACCAAAAATCAATTTGAAATTAGCGGTGCATGGCAAATTTTTGGAAAAGGCGAGAAATATGTTTTTCGTGGCTCAGCTGGCTTTACCACATTTAATGAAAGATACTGGGGTTTAGGTAATAATACATTGGGTAATGATGATTATTATAATCAGTTTTATAATCGTACTTTTTTGGAGAGTAGAAATTATAGGCTATTGGGAAAGCAATGGTATGCAGGTATTGCATTAAATTATAGTAATACGTATGGTGTTACTTATTCAAAGCCTTTAAGCATGCAAGAACAAAATACTTTGGGTATTTATGGAAGTACGGTTTTTGGGATTGGTCCGGCAGTATTGTATGAAGCACGTAACTATCCTTTTGGAGCAACAAAAGGGTCGTACCTAGAATTTTATTATCAACCGCACGCTAAAGTATTTGGAGCTGATTATATATTTAGTGAATGGATGTTGGATGTAAGAAAATATTTTCCGATTGCAAAAGAAGGAACAATTGCTTTTCAATTCATGACGAGAAATACGAATGGCGATGTGCCTTTGAGAGAAATACCAAGAATGGGTAATGGAAATTTATTAAGGGGCTTTTTTACTGGTCGATTTAGAGAAAAGTCTTACACAGCTGCACAAGCTGAGTTACGCGGACAATTATGGAAATGGATTTACGGAGCTGTATTTGCTGGAGCGGGATTAGTGGATGAATCAATAAGCAAGTATGATATTAATAACCTCCGTTTTGCTGGAGGTGCGGGTTTACGCTTTTTGGTTAACAAAAAGAACCGGATGTTTATAAGAGTAGATTATGCCCGAAATTCTACTGGCGGTAGTGCTTACTACATCAAATTAAATGAGGCTTTTTAGTGCCGTATAACCCTTACCGCCGCTTATATAATAGTTAATGTAGATGCTTTTTATGCAGGGTTAATTGGTATATTCATGCTCCAAATTTAAAGTATGAATAAACTGTTTTTATCAATCGCCTTGTTGCTGAGTATTACCATTTCTGCGCAGCAAAAAACTTTTGAGATAGCCGATTTGCTGGCTAATAAACTTCCTAAAAATTTTAGAACCCCGATTCCTACCGTTGTAAAATGGTTGGATGATGATCGAGTAATCTTGAATCAACGTATTCATCCCGATTCATCGAACAAAAATTATGTGATGGATATAAAATCGGGTAAGCTTAGCGAAGCTACTCCCGATCAAATGAAGGGAGCAGTTCCGCCTACTAAATCTGTTTCATTAAAAAATGGAGATTTATTTTTTAAGAATGGATCGAATGAAAGGCAAATTACGTTTGATAAAGTAGAAGAGAAGAATCCAATTTTTTCTCCGGATAGTAACTATATAGCGTACACAAAGGCTAACAATTTATATACTTATAACTTAAGTACAAATAAAGAAACACAATTAACAACTGATGGGAGCAACACTACGCTAAACGGTTATGCAAGTTGGGTGTATTGGGAAGAAATTTTTGGTAGAGGAACTAGATTTCGTGCTTTCTGGTGGAACCCAAACAGTAAGCAATTAGCCTATATGCATTTTGATGAGAGTATGGTGCCTATGTTTCCTATTTATAGTAGCGAAGGGCAACATGGTTTTATAGAACAAACACGTTATCCAAAACCGGGGGATAAAAATCCTGAAGTTAAACTTGGTTTTGTTTCACCCGATGGCGGCGCAACTACCTGGGCCGATTTTAATGATAAGGATGATCAATATTTTGGATGGCCTATTTGGCGTAAAGACGGTAGTACATTGTTAGTTCAGTGGATTAATCGCGGGCAGGATCATCTTAAAATTTTTGATGTAAATCCTGCTAATGGATCAAAAAAAATCATGTATGAAGAACAACAAAAAACCTGGATCGATTTGGAAGATCGTGCAGGCCAGCGTTTAAGCTTCTTGCAAACAAAGCCAGCATTTATTTTGGAAAGTGATAAAACAGGATGGAATCATTTATATCTCCATAATAATGATGGTACTTTGATCAATGCCATTACAAGTGGCAACTTTACGGTATTAAATACAGAATTGATTGATGAAAAAAATGGCTTAGTTTATTTTACAGCACGAAGTAGAGAGAATACTGCACGTACAGATTTATATGTAGTGAAACTCAACGGTACCGATTTGAGAAGATTGAGTTTTGGTGAGTTTAATCATAATAATGTCAGTTTATCACCCAATGGTAAATATTTTGTGACCACTTATAGCAATACACAAGCACCACAGAAAGTAACACTGCTTGACAATAAAGGGAAAGTTGTACGAGAACTAGGAGATGCGAAAGGTGCAGATATGGCTAATTATGCATTGGCAAAAACAGAATTGATTAGAATTAAAAGCGAAGACGGGTTATTTGAATTGCCTGCTACGGTAACCTGGCCATTAAATATGGATCCGAACAAAAAATATCCAATACTCGTAAGTATTTATGGAGGGCCTAATGCTGGTAATGTTTGGGATACTTGGAATTGGACTGCTAACCGTCAGTTTTATGCGCAAGAAGGTTTAATACAAGTAGCTTTTGATCATAGGGCGAGTGGTCATTTTGGTAAAGCGGGTGTAAACTATATGCATCGCAATTTGGGTTATTGGGAAATGAAAGATTATATGACCATGGCTAAATGGTTTATTGATAAAGGATATGCAGATCCTACTAAAGTAGCTATCACCGGATTTAGCTATGGTGGTTATATGAGTTGTTATGGCCTTACATATGGCTCATCTGTTTTCACACATGGTATGGCAGGCGGTAGTGTAGTAGATTGGAGTTTATATGATAGCCATTATACTGAGAAGTTTATGGATACACCTCAGGAAAACCCAGAAGGGTATAAAACTAGTAATGTGTTAAGTTATATTGATAAGTATAAAGGCATGTTACAAATTGTACATGGTACAATGGATGATAATGTGCACATGCAAAACAGTATTCAATTGATTAGTGCTTTACAGGATAAGGGTAAGGACTTCGAATTTATGTTGTACCCAAATGGTCGCCACGGTTGGGGTGGAGCCAAGGGAACGCACTTCAATAATCTGAAAACAAAGTTTATTTATAAGTATTTATTAGAAAAGCAAATACCGAAGGGGTTATTAAGGTAGTAATATGCGCTTAATAATAACCCGTATCCCGTAACCCGAATCCCGCAAACTATTGTATATGAAAAAACAAATTCTATCGCTCTTTTTGGTTGCTATTGGTATTAATGCCCAAGCACAAATTAGTAGCCCTGCTTTCTTATCACATCCATGTTTGAGTCCAGATGCACAAACAGTAGTGTTTAGCTTTGAAGGCGACTTATGGAAGGCTGCTGTGAAAGATGGTATGGCTACGCGCATCACGGCGATGCAAGGCTATGAAACAAACCCACGTATTTCACCAGATGGTAAATGGGTAGCATTTACAGGTAGGCAAATGGGTAATGCAGATATTTTTGTGATGCCATTAGCGGGTGGTGAAATAAAGCAACTTACATTTCATAGTGGTGGTGATATTGTAAATAATTGGAGCTGGGATAGTCAAAAAATTTATTTCACTTCTTCTCGCGCGGGAAATACATCTGGGTTTAGCGTGGCCGTTGCGGGTGGTACTCCAGAAAGACTATTTGGCGATCACTTTTTTTTATATGACCATGGATTAGCAGAAGATGCACAAACAGGAGATATCTATTTTAATGATACTTGGGAGAGTGATAACCAGGTAGCACGTAAGCGTTATAAAGGCCCTTTCAACCCAGATATTCAAGCCTATAATTTGAAAACAAAGCAGTACAGGAAATTAACTGACTGGGAAGGAAAGGATTTTGCAGCTACAACTGATAAGAAAGGTGGATTGTATTTTATTTCTGATGAAACAAATGGAGAATATAATTTATATACGATAGATAAAGGCAAGAAGAAAGCGCTTACACAATTTAATAGTTCTATTAAAACACCTGTAGCCAGTGCAGATGGTTCTGCTGTTGTATTTGAGCGCGACTATCGGTTATGGCTATACAGTAATGTATCTGGCAAAGCTTCGCAACTAAATATTATTTTATATAGAAATAATGTGTTGCCCGCAGATAAAGATTATGATGTGAAAGGCAATATAACAGCTATCAGTGTTTCACCCGACGGTAAGAAAATTGCATTTACATCTCGAGGAGAATTATTTGTAGCAGATACCGACGGTAAGTTTATTCAAAAAATAAATAAGGGCAATACAGAACGAGCAATCGAAGTAAAATGGTTAAGCGATAATAAAACATTATTATTTAATCAAACGGTAGATGGGTATCAAAATATTTTTAGTGTAAGTGCCGATGGCACTGGTTCTCCAAAACAACTGACGAATGATAAGAAAGACAATCGCTCCATAGTATTAAATAAATCGAAAACTAAAGCAGTTTATTTAAGTGGGAGAGATGAAGTGAAGTTGTTAGATACCAAAACCTTTGAATCGAAAATAATTGTAAAAGATGAAATCTGGGCTTTCCAAAATTCAGATCCAGGCTTTTCACCCAATGAAGAGTACGTTTTATTTACAGCAGTTAGAAATTTTGAACAGGATATTTTCATTCATCATATTGCCAATAATAAAACCTATAATTTAACCAATTCAGGCGTTACTGAGGCGG
>JBDKJW010000126.1:0-6748 GCA_039796395.1 Bacteroidota bacterium | reverse complement strand
CCCAGTACAATGGATGTATAAGCAATGGGCTGGTTTATATGAAGATGGAAAAAATAAGCTGTATGTAAATAGAGGCTTTGGTTTTATCGGATACCCGGGTAGGGTAGGGATATTGCCAGAGATTACGGTGATAGAACTTCAGAGAAGTTAATCTTGAATCTACAATCTTCAATCTGAAATTATTATGAAATAAGCAGATTGTAGATTCCAGATTGAAAACTATCGCTTCGAAATCTTATTCATACTAATTGCTTTCTGGCGAGTACACTTAAACCGATCAATACCCGAAATACGTAAGGAGCTATGTTTTGTGGTTCTACCTTTCATGCGTTTCCGCCACATGTTAAAACTAGAAGGTTTACTATTGACACGCATGAATTCAATTACTTCTTTTTCCATCAGTCCAAACTGAAAAAATATCGCTTCAAAGGGTGTACGATCTTCCCAGGCCATTTCTATAATTCGGTCTTTATCTATTTCTGAAAATTGCATAGCATTCTAACAAATCACTTTCGATAATGGTTTACTTACGGTCTACGGTCTACAGTCTACGGTCTACAGTCTACTTTGGCACGATCATTGAACTACATTGCAAAATAACAATGATGAAAAGAGTAATGTATTTACTGATAGCAGCCACACTAATTGCGAGTGTAGCATCGGCACAAGGTGTTAGAGCTGGTATTAAAGCTGGGGCTAATATGAATAAGGTAACGGGACAATCATTTGACGAAGGCTTCGACTTATCCTATCATTTAGGTGGATTTGCGGAAATTGATTTTAACAAGAAATGGGGTATACAACCCGAGTTGCTATGGAGCCAATCACGTACTATGCGGTCAAGCGGGTTCAACTCAATTTATCCAGGAATTATCAACCCGAATGGCGACCAGGATATTAAGTTAGATTATTTAGCGATACCTATTTTGCTTCGTTATAATGTGGGCAATATGCTAACGCTAAATGCTGGTCCGCAATTTGGCATCTTAATTAACCAGAATGATAACCTCTTGCAAAACGGTGAAAATGCATTTAAGAAAGGAGATTTTGCCATGGTATTAGGCGCGCAATTAAATTTCAATTTTTTAAGAGTTTATGGCCGATATAATATTGGCTTACAAAATATCAACGATATTGATAATAAAGATAAATGGACGAACCAGCAGTTACAATTAGGTGTAGGGTTTCGCTTTTAATTTGTTACCCTGCTTTGTATTTCCTATCCCTTTAACTTAAACTTCTTCTTTACTGCAGCAATTTGTTTTTTTGCAGCGGCAAGATCAGCTATTTGTTCATTGATGAAACTATTCTCTTCTAGCTTACCATTTACTTTTACCATTTCGCCAAAACTATCGTACACCATTTTGCGATAGGGGTTGCTATAATCTTTGGCGCGCGAATCGTGAATACTCTTCGTGATCCATTCCTTGGTATTAATATAGCTAGTGAATAAAGCAGTTAACTGATGTGCATCAATTTTTTGTAAACGAATACCTGTGATATGGGCTAAGCTTGCTAGCGCATGCATATTTCTTTGCGTAGTATAGTTTTCTCCGAGTAAAGCGTATTGTTGATGAACATCATTCCATCCTTTTATCTTACCCTGAACTATTTTCTTCTTTAGTAGGTCTACATCTTTTGTAGTGATTAGTTGTCCGCCTACATTTACCCACTGTTCTCTATTTAATTTGGCGGGGATAGATTTTTGTAAACTTAAAATATCTGTTGCACCATTCTCTATTTGTGTTAGCAAAGCCTGTACGCCATAATAAATAACCACATCTTCAAATACTTGGTAAGCTTGTAATACTTTTACCAATACTACTTTTCGCTTACTGTTTTCAATGTCATTCGCAACAATCTCTAAATCATTAACTAATTTATTTCGTCCGTTCAGAAGTGTTTTGCCAAGCGCAATGGCTTCTTTATCGGATTCCAGTTTCTGTTGTTGAGTTTTTGCGTATGCCCTACCTGTGTATAACTCTAATTTCTCTAAGGCAATGAAAATTTCATTGATAGAATCTGGGGCTAAATAATCATATTCTAACAATTGTATTTTGGTAATACGCTTATCGCGGTCGTTCGATTTCCAAGCATTGCGGGCGAGTGCATACATATTATACATAAACCAATAGGCAGGCATAATCGTAAGCTGGTTGCTATGTGTATCATTACTTAGTAAAGAGAAGGGTATGGTAAGATGTAGTTCGGCCGGATAATCGCCTTTATTGATCATGGTGAAGGAGGCGAAAATTGAATTATGTTTTAAACTTACACATAAGCCTGGCCAAAACCCTCTACCCATAATCATTTCCCCATCGGCACTTCTACTATTGTGGTTAGAACCAATGGTGGCACCTGCTGCAATATTGCTTTGCCCCATTACCAATGCCGCGCATAAGAACGAATTATTGTGATGTTGTTCATGCGCAGGGAATATCAATGAATTCAATACTTCGCAACAAGAAATAGTAGCATTATGTCCGAGATAGGAGTTAATGAGTCGAGCCCCATATTTTAGTTGAGAATGATCGGCCATAATAAAGCGTACTGCTTTAACGCCATAAAAAATTCTACATCCATAACCAATTATGCCATTTACAATTTCACAACCTTCACCTATTTGTGTACGACCATCTTCTCCCGAGTTAACGGTTAAGTTTTTTAATTTATTAGCACCTTTAAAATAGGCATCGGTACCTACCCAAACATCTTTAATAATCTTGCAGTTTTTGATAACGGTTCTATCTCCAACTTTTCCGTAGTAGCCTCTTTTGTTATCAAATTGATTTTCGGTAAATTGTATGAATTTGCTTTGTAATGCATCATCATTGCGGAATCGGCTCCACAAATAAGCATCTCCCGGGAGCATACCATTAAATGGCATTACCCTACGGCCGGTGTTTTCATTGCAGATTTCCATCCAAATGCGTATATCTTCGTTTTCATCTGTTTTAAGAATTCCATTTCCAAATTTGGCATGATTAGTGGTTACTAACTCATTAACATTGGTAATGATTACTTCAGTCCCAATGATATAATGAGATAAATAATGTACATTATCGATTACTACATTATCACCAAAATCACAACTAATAATGGTAGAATTATATAAACCAACCGGTACTTTTAGATCGCTAAAACCCATACAATAGGGTTCTAATTTACCGATGCGTACAAGCCCATGAAATTTACAATTTTTTACTAAATCGGCGTTGAAGGCATCCGATACTAGAATATGATTCCAGTTATCAGCTGTATTACCATTACGTACCAGTTGCTCTACCTCATATGCTTTCAAATTACGGTAATCTATACCGTTTTTAATTTGAATATTGCGTAAGTAATATTCATCTTTCCCTTTTGGGATATGATGATCCTTAATAAAATTATAGCCTAATGCTTCGAGAGGTGTTTTGGTAATTATGTTTTTTGACATAGCTTATTCAACGGTTACACTTTTAGCAAGGTTTCTGGGTTTATCTACATCTAGCCCTTTGGCTAATCCTACATAATAACTGAGTAATTGTAGTGGTACAACACTTAATAATGGCGCAATTACTTCATCTGCATCTGGTACCAACATTACATCATCGGCCATGCCAGGAATAATGGTATCTCCAATTGTTGCAACGGCTAGTACTTTTCCTTTACGTGCTTTTATTTCTTGCACGTTGGAAACAATTTTTTCGTAATAAGAATCTTTTGTGGCAACAAAAACCACAGGTAGTTTTTCATCTACTAATGCAATGGGGCCATGCTTCATTTCGGCAGCAGGATATCCTTCTGCATGTATATAAGAGATCTCTTTTAATTTTAAAGCACCCTCTAAAGCAACCGGGAAATTATACCCTCTACCTAAGAATAAAAAATCGCTTGCGTCTTTATATTTTTCAGCGATACGCTGAATATTACTAGTATCAGCTAAAATTTCTTTTACTTTTTCGGGTACGGATTCTAAATCTTGCATGAGTTGCAAGTAGCGTTCCTCGGTAATGGTTTTGCGGGCATAACCAATTTTGAGTGCCATCATCATAAGCACAGCTAATTGTCCTGTAAAAGCCTTTGTACTCGCCACACCAATTTCCGGACCACTATGTGTATATGCGCCAGCATGGCTCAACCTTGCTATACTACTACCAACAGCATTCACTACGCCGAAAATAAATGCGCCTTTTTCTTTGGCACTTTCTAATGCCACCAATGTATCTGCCGTTTCACCACTTTGTGAAATAGCAATGATTACATCGCCTTTATGAATTACTGGGTTGCGGTAACGGAATTCAGAAGCGTATTCAACTTCAACAGGTATTCTACATAATTCTTCAATCAAATATTCGGCAATTAAGCCAGCATGCCAACTCGTGCCACAAGCAACAATCATAATACGGTTAGCATTGATGAATGCGTCCATATTATTTTCGATACCACCCATCATAATTTGTTTTGATTGGGGTAGTAATCTGCCACGTAAGCAATCGAAAATGGTATTGGGCTGTTCATGAATTTCTTTGATCATGAAATGATCGTAACCACCTTTTTCAATGGCGGCTAATTCCATATCTAATTTGGTAATGAAAGGCGTTTGTTTTTCATTACCTAGGTTTTTGAGGATTAATTCATCTGGACGAACAATGGCAATTTCATAATCATTTACGTACACTACTTCTTTGGTGTATTCGATGATAGGGGAGGCGTCGCTCGCTAAAAAATGTTCGCCTTTGCCGATCCCAATAACTAGCGGACTACCCTTACGTGCAGCAATAATTGTTTCTGGATCGTCATCCGCAATTAATAAAATACAATAAGCACCTACAATTCTTTTAAGCGCAATACGCAAAGCTTCTTCTAAGGGGCATTCGTTTTCTAATTTTATGGCTTCAATAAAATTGAGTAATACTTCTGTATCCGTATCACTTTTAAATTGATATCCTTTTGAAATAAGTTCTTGTTTTATTTGCGCATAGTTTTCGATAATGCCATTATGTATCATGGCTAATCGGCCGCCTTGTGATTGATGTGGGTGTGCATTCCTATCGCTTGGTTCACCATGGGTTGCCCAGCGGGTATGACCAATCCCTATATTTGATTGTAGGTTTTTGCCAATAACACTTTCTTCCAACTCTGCTACTTTCCCTTTCTTTTTATAAACGTTTATTTTATTGTCTTGTAAAAGTGCAACGCCTGAGCTATCATAACCACGGTATTCCAATCTTTTTAACCCTTTTAATATAATTGGGTAAGCCTCTCTCGGTCCGGTATATCCAACAATTCCACACATATTTTTATTGGTGTTTTAAGCTGCAAGGATAATTATTTTTAATGAATAAAGGCTTGAAAATCAAGCAAATTGCGCTTTTATGCGGACTTTATTGTCGGAAAAAGTAAAAATTGCACTTTTGTGCGGAAATAATAATAATTTATCATTAGTAATATGCTTAAAGCTGCAATCTAAAAGAGCTGTATTTTAGTATCAAATTAAAGGGTATGTATTTGTTACAAAAGAAACTATTCGTATTTGTTTTTTTGGTAGGGGTTGGGTTGAAGTTAGGGGCACAGCAAACAACTATATGGGTGGTTAGGCATGCGGAAAAAGATACGGCTGCGGCTGCTAAAATGGACCCGCCATTGAGTGCACTGGGGGAACAGCGTGTTAAAGATTTAACTGCATATTTAGCGCATGTGCATTTTGATAATATATTTTCCACGGATACCAAGCGAACGCGTGCAACGGCCGCCGCGGTAAGTGCACCTTTATTGATTTATAGTGCAAGAAGTTTTAGTGATTTGGCAACAACGATAATGCCTGAGTTTAAAGGGAAGAAAATATTGATTGTTGGCCACTCAAATACAGTATTAGAAACGATAGAAGCATTGGGTGGTAAACGCCCTATAGCGGCATTAACGGATGATGATTACGATTATATTTTTAAGCTAACGATAGATGCTGCTGGAAAGCTAACAGTTGATATGGCCCATTTTGGAGCCGTTCATCGAAAGCAATAAGTATCAGCTGCATTTAGTTAACAAATATCGTTTTGTTTTATTTGCTTCGGCAGCACTACTAAAAAAATTGCGTTGTTCTGGGCGTATTTTATATAAATAAGTTTCAAAAGTTCTGCCGTTTTGAAATCGAATAGCAATGATTCGCTTATTACTATATTCTTTATAGTTGGTTCCGTCTAAATCAAAAACGGCATTGCCATCGCAATTAGGCTCATTCCATGCATTTAGGGTTAATTGCGTATTATCCTCAAAGGTAAAAACCAATACATCTTTTTCTAAGCAATTACCTAAGTTCATTGTTTTTACACGCAGTCCACTAAAACTGATATTGTTTTTTTCTACCTTCCAAGTAACATCAATGGTAAACCCTTTTTTACCTGTATGATTGCAGGTTAATAAGGATGATCCTTTTGCGCTGATTGTATTACCTGTTGAATCTATGCAAGTATTAATTGTATAGATAAAAGGTTTTATAGTAGGTTTTGGTGTTGGCTTATTTTTTTGTGCGGAAAGCGTAGTAGCTATTAACAATAGATATACCCCTAATAATTTTCTCATAAGCTAATTTAAATCTATTTAAAGATACGAGTTGAAGGTATGAATACAATATTCTTGGTAAAATACCTCAATTGCGCTAATATTGCAGCCCGAATTGCCCAGATGGCGGAACTGGTAGACGCGCTAGACTCAAAATCTGGTTATCGCAAGGTAGTGCAGGTTCGATTCCTGTTCTGGGCACAAA
>JBDKJW010000125.1:0-6894 GCA_039796395.1 Bacteroidota bacterium | reverse complement strand
TTAATCGTACTATTCTTTTTTGCAACTATTGAAATTTCTTTTTTTATTGCCAATGTGGCAAAGATCAAAGAGCGTTGGATGTTCTTATTTTTTGAATTATTAATTTTCTTGACAATGTATATATGGTATACCGCCCGCAAAATCAATAATAAATTAATTCGTTTTGTTGACCTTGGAAAATATACACACACCATTCAAGAACTAAGCGATGATGAACATATACCCGAATTTTGTACCCATTTAATTTATTTAACTAAAGCCAATAGTAGGCACCAGATTGAAGAGAAAATTATAAAATCAATATTAGCAAAGAAACCTAAGCGAGCACAAGTATACTGGTTCTTACACATTAATAGAACAGAACAACCTTACACACTTAGTTATGATGTTGCAGAATTAGTAGATGATAAAATAATTAAAATAACCATTCACGTTGGTTTTAGAGTTCAACCACGTACAGAGTTATACTTTAAGCAAATTGTTCAAGAATTGGTAGAAAAGAAAGAACTTAATTTACATAATCGCCCAGATGGTTCTACGAAGTATAATAGCGAACCCGATTTTAAATTTGTTGTCATTGAAAAATTCTTATCCGTAGAAAATGAACTGGTACTAAAAGATGGGCTCTTGCTCAATAGCTATTTCTTTATGAAGCAACTTGGGTTAAGCGATGAAAAAGCATTCGGACTTGATAAGTCGGATGTAATTGTGGAGCAGGTACCACTTATTTATCAACCTGCACAACCTATTCAACTAACTAGAAATTAAGCATAATGAAACAAGCATTATTTATTTTATTTAACAGTATTATTTTAATATCATCTGCTCAAAAAGATACCGCTGTACCAAAAATTCCATTTGAGGGTATTGATACCCGTTGGCATAATGGTAGTGATAGAAGAGACTCTGTAATTTGGAAAGGCAAATATTTTGTGCCTAGTATTTTATTGGACATGAATTATAATTATTCATTCAATAACCCAAACGATAATACAGTAGTAGGTTCTACGGCTTTAGCCAGACATAATGAAATTCAGATATCTGCATTGCATGTAGGAGGAGATTTTAATTACGAAAATATCCATGCACGGATTATGACGCAATTTGGCACTAGATCATCAATTGTTCCGAGAAATGATTTTAGTGTATATCGCGGACAATATGAATTGGCGAATGTATATCGTAATTTAAGTGAAGCTTATGCGGGTATTCATATTAATAAATGGTATGGGGTGAATATTGATGCTGGGCTTTTTATGTCGTACATTGGATTGAACTCCTATTATCAGCAAGAGAATTGGGAGTACCAGGCCTCGTTTACATCTGATAATACACCTTGGTTTTTCAATGGACTTCGGGTACAAATATTTCCTACTAAACATTTAAAGATTGAGCCTTGGTTGATTAACGGATGGCAGAGCTATGGTAAGTTTAACAGTATGCCGGGCTTAGGTTTTAATATTACTTATATACCTAATGATAAGTTGAAATTACTGACTAATAACTATTATGGAACCGATGCTGCGAATATTCCAGGTAGAAAAAGGTTTCATTCCGATAATAGTTTTTTAATGCGCTATTTTCAATCACCGATTAAAACAAAAGGAATTAGCAAAGCAGCTTTTTCTTTTACTACAGATTTTGGATTTGAAAAAGGTGGTGGCGTAAATGGATTTAAAGATGGTGGAATAACAAGTGGTCCTGCACAGTATTTTATAAGTGCTATGTTTTATAATCGTATTTGGTTTAATAATGATCGATTTGCCTGGACTATCGGCGGTGGTTGGATGACCAATCCCGGAAGGTATTTGGTTTTATTGCCAACAGGGCAAGCAAGCGCTTTACCCGATCCACTGAATCCAACTCAAACACAAGGAAAATTTCCTTTCACGGCTAACCCTGGCGATGGATTTACCGGGTGGGACTATTCTACTAATTTAGATTATATGCCAAACCAAAGCATGACGTTGCGTTTTGAGATAGTGAATAGGCATGCTGATGTTCCCTACTTTGCAGGTAGGGGTGGTGTTACCTCTCCAGACGGATTTGCTACAACCGCACTTACGCCTAGTTGGAGACCTGATTTAGTGAAATCAGAAACAAAAGTAATTTTAGCCTTATTGTTTAGATTATAACTTCAGTGAACCCTTTACTAAGTTCTTTGTTATACGTGAAAAATATAAGATGCGATTATTTTTATTTCTCTTATTAACATCATTTATAAGCTGTACAAATACGGAAAAGAAAGTTGCAATTGATGAAAGTCAGGAAAAAATAGCCATACTAAAAGCTATAGAAACGGAAACTAGAAATTTCTACTTAAAAGATCATGCTGCATGGTCCAAATCGTACGTACAATCAAGTAAGATTCACTGGGTTTGCGTTGAGCCAGATGTAACTTTGAGAGCTAATGGTTGGAATGATCTTTCTCAGTTTGTGGCTACATGGATGAAAGAAAACCCTGAGCCCATGAACTACGAAAAAGCGGAATTTAAAATATCAGATACTGCTATTTCTATTTCAGATAATATGGCTTTTGTAAGTATGAAAGGATCAAACATTCAACCCGATGGTAAAGTTAGATTTACTGTAGGAAGTAGAACCTTGATAAAAGAGAATGGAGAATGGAAGTTCATTTCTATGACATCATATCCTGCCGATACGCCAGATGGTAGTACCGGAAATATATATGTATACCCAATCAAGAAAGATTAAGGTTTCACTTGTTGTTGAAAATAGATGGGTGCATGAATTAATCTACTTCCATACCAGCTAAAATATTCCCCATCAACTAAAACTATTTTTGCAGTAGGGATTTTAGCTTGTAATTCATCTATATGTTTTTGTTTGTAAGGGTAGGGCTCTGATGATAAAAAAATAAAATGAGGGTTGGCTTTTTTTATGTCATTAAGCGTGATGGTAGGATAACGTGTTTGTTCGGCAAACACATTGCTATAGCCACATTTTAGGAGCATATCATGTATAAAAGTATCATTACCTATGGTCATGTACGGGTTACGCCAAATGAGGTAACATGCAGGTTTAAGCTGGAAGGTGTAAGGATTAGGGAGGAGGGTTGAAAAGTTGGCTTTTATTTTTTCGATGATATCCTCGGCTGCTTTTAATCTATTTGTTTTAACGCCGATAACAGCAATCATTTCAATGGCATCGTCTAAGTGCTTAACATCTGTGAGTATCACTTCTGAAAAGGAAGCAATTGCATCTACCTGTTCTTTTATGTTTTCCTCCTTGCTTGCAATAACTAGTGTAGGAGATAAACTTTGAACATTATCAACATGCACATTTTTAGTACCCCCAATTCTTTGCTTGGTGCGAAACCACTGAATTGGATGCACGCAAAATTTTGTTATGCCTACAACTTCTTCTTCTAAGCCAAGATCAAATAGTAATTCTGTAATAGAGGGTACTAGCGATACTATTCGTACTACTTCACTCATAATTATTATTACATATGCTGCAATACCAAATTAAAGATAGTTTATCGGTATTTATACCAAGATCCAGTATTTAATAATAATATTTTTTCATTTGGTTTGATCCATCCATTGTGTAAAAGTTTTTTTGCTGCTATGTAGGTGGCAGCGCCTTCTAAGCTTAATAATATACCTTCTGTTTTGGCTATGTGTTGAACTCCCGTTACCATTTCTAGTTCAGAAACAGTTAATGCTGTGCCATTACTTTGATATAAAACAGACAACATCATGTCTGTTGCAAAAGGATAGGGAACTGCCAAACCATAAGCTGCAGAAGGCTTTGGGACGTAAGTATCGGGAAGTATGCCTGTTTTAAATCTACTAACCATTGGACTACATTCTTCAGACTGCACTAATACCATTCTAGGTAAATTGCCTTTAACTGCTTTCATACTTAGAAGTTCATGAAATGCTTTCCAAATACCAATTAATCCAGTACCACCGCCAGTTGGATAAATAATTACATCAGGTAGTTCCCAATTATTTTGCTCTGCAATTTCATAACCGAGTGTTTTTTTACCTTCTAAGCGATAAGGTTCTTTCATCGTACTCATATCAAATGCTCCTGTAGTTGCAGTAATTTCTCTAGCTTTTTTACCACATGCATCGATTAATCCATCTATCAAAATAAGATTAGCGCCATATATGCTACATTCCTCTTTTAAGATTGCTGCCGTATGGGTTGGCATAACTACGGTAGCTTCAATACCTGCCTTAGCGCAGTAAGCACTCATGGCCCCACCTGCATTTCCTGCGGTAGGGATTACAATATTTTGAACACCTAATTCCTTTGCTTTAGAAACACCCATGCTCAACCCTCTTGCTTTAAATGAGCCTGTTGGATTTACACTTTCATCTTTTATGGATAAGGAATGAATACCGAGTGTATTCGCCAATTTTTGAAGGCGTCTAATGGGTGTAAACCCTTCTCCTAAAGAAACAATATTTTCTTCTTGTAGTACCGGTAATGCAAACTGATATCTCCACATGGAATAGTTAGCACTGTTTATGCTATGGATACTTTCATTTTTAAAATCATAATTTACAGATAAGGGAACATTGCAGCAGGTTGCGAACTGTTGAATAGTGGTGTAACTATACACTTTATTACACATGCTACATACCAAGGATTGAATAGATGATTTAGTATGCGTGGAAGCTTGTATCATCAAATAAAGGTACAAGCCTATATATAACTACAAATAAGTATATTATTATAGTCGATAACTACAGGTTATAAACTAATTTAGCCATTTTAATAAATACTTTGTTCAGATCGCTTGTTTCGCCCTTTCTCTCAATGAAAAAGAATTGACGTTGTAAAACAAGTTCCTCAATATTAATTTCCTTTAATTCTCCGCTTTTTAATTCTTTTGCAACAGAAATTTTGGGCAGAAAACCTAAAGAATCTGATTCTACCAAGAAGTGTTTTAAAGCTTCCGTGCCTCCTAAACGCACTTTTACATTGAGTTGTGAGACATTAATTTTATGCTTGGAGAGTGCTTTTTTTAAAACAGCTAAAGTACCACTACCAACTTCTCGCAAGGCTATGGGTATGCTATATAAATCTTGTATGTTATAATTTTTCTTTTTCAATAATTTACTCTTACTACTACATACGGCCACAACTTTATCGGTAATAAAAGGCGTGTACTGGATACTCGACACCTTGCTATTCTCTTCAATGATACCCAAGTTTATTTGTTTTGATAATAATGCTTCTTTCACCGACTCGGAATTACGATTGAGTAAGCTAATGTGGATCTGTTGATATTTTTGGTGAAATTCGGATAATACTTTGGGGAGGATATATAAGGCAACAGTAGTGCTGGCGCCAAGTTCTAAGTTTCCTTTTGCTTGAATGGCATCTTGCATAACCGATAACTCAAATTCCGTTTTATGCTCAATCTCCTTTACTGCCAACAGTCGTTCATGCAATAGTTTTCCGGCTGTAGTAAGTTGAATTTGTAAACCATTTCTTTCAAATAATTTAGTTTTATACGCTGCTTCGAGTAATTTAATATGCTTACTAATAGCTGGCTGAGAGATAAATAAAAATTCACTTGCTCTGGAGAAGCTAAGTTCTTCTGCAACACTCATAAACACTACATGTCGCGCTGAAATCATATTCCTTTATTTTGCCAAACTCTGAATAACATCATATTTGGTAACAATATGATAGTCGCCTTTCTCATCTTTTGCTAATACGGCGCCATTCTCTTTATTAATTAATGTGCCAATTTTTTCAACTGGAGTTGAGAAATCAACTATTGGAAATGCGTGCTCCATAACGGTTTCAACAGCTGCTGTTTTTATTTCAGGATTATTAAAAACTTTCAAGAATAAACCTGTTTCACTGATACTGCCTTTCATTTCTCCGTTCACCATTACTGGAATATGCTCAATTTCATATTTTTTCATTAACTCTACCGCTTCTGCAACAGTTTGAGCGGCATCAATGGTAATGAGCTTTTTACCTGTTCTTGAACTTACAATATCTTTAAATGATTTTACTTCTAAGAAACCACGTTCAACCATCCATTGATCGTTATAAATTTTTCCTACATACCTGCTCCCATGATCATGGAAAATACAAACAACTACATCATCTTTTTTCAGCTTATTCTTTAATTGCATTAATCCTTGTAAACAACTACCTGCACTATAACCACAGAATAAACCTTCTTCCTTGGCAATTCGTCGCGCCATTACCGCACCATCTTTATCTGTTACCTGCTCAAAATGATCGATCACATCCATATTATAATTCTCAGGTACAAAGTCTTCCCCAAAGCCTTCACTGATATAAGGGTGTACATAACTCATATCTATCTTACCAGTTTGAAAATAATGGGTAAGCAAGCTTCCATATACATCTATTGCCCAAATTTGAATGTTTGGATTTTTTTCTTTCAAATACATAGCTGTTCCAGTTACCGTTCCGCCTGTACCAGCTGTGCATACCAAATGTGTTATTTTTCCTTCTGTTTGTTCCCAAATTTCTGGTCCGGTTGTTTCGTAATGCGCTAATCTATTGGCTAGATTATCATATTGATTACATAAATAAGCATTAGGTATTTCTTTGGCTAATCGTCGCGCTACTGAGTAATAACTACGAGGATCATCGGGTTCAACATTGGTTGGACAAACAATCACTTCTGCACCAACAGCTTTAAGGATATCCATTTTTTCCTTGCTCTGCTTATCTGTTGTAGTGAAAATACATTTATACCCTTTTACGCAAGCTGCTAAAGCCAAACCCATTCCTGTATTACCACTTGTGCATTCAATGATAGTGCCACCAGGTTTTAGCTTGCCTTCTTTTTCAGCTACTTGTACCATTTTCAAAGCCATGCGGTCTTTGATTGAATTGCCAGGGTTGAAATAATCAACTTTTGCC